>CAXUOL010000019.1:0-15531 GCA_964252435.1 uncultured Nostoc sp. | reverse complement strand
AAGATGATTTAGTCAACGTCTTCAATGATGGGGGTCTAGCTAGTATCGATACTCACTTATCTAATGGTGAGAGTTTTGATAGCCAGCGCTGGGCAACTGGCCAAGGCGGGTTTGGGGATACTCAAAAATGGCTAGTCGGCGATTTTAACGCAGATGGGAAAGATGATTTAGTCAACGTCTTCAATGATGGGGGTCTAGCTAGTATCGATACTCATATAAAATAAAGAACCAGACTTTGGGATGAAATTGATAGCCAATAGGACTGTAAACCAATCAACACAACTGATTGATTAGACTTCTTGCATGAATCAAGATCCCTCACCCTAAATCCCTCTCCCAAACTATAATCGCTTCCGTGATTGTTGCTGTCTGTGTCATGGCTTTTCTACCTTCCTGTGTATGCAAAACCCAGCCTTCGGGTGTTATGGGTTTTTTTACCTTTATATATAATTAGGACTTACGCAAAAACTCTCTGAAACTCTTGTTCCTTTGTGTCCTTTGTGTCCTTTGCGGTTCGTTTTTTCATGATTTTGCGTAAGTCCTGATAATGTGAAATTATTGTATCGGCTCAATTTTATCTTTTTTCCACTACCCCGATTTATTGAGCGGATACTAGTGTCTAAAACGCTCAAAAATTAAGCTCAATAAAGGTTTGGGTCATAGCGTAGGCGTAGCCCGCACTTCTCTACGAGACGCTGCGCGAACGACAAAGCTCAGTGACCACCGTAGGCATCGCACTGCTTGTGAGAAATGCGGGTAAGGAGTGGAATAATTCAATTAATTGCAAAACGCTGTAAGAGCGAAATTACCAGAAAACTCCCTAAAAACAAAAAAAACCCGCCGTAGCGGGTTGCACAACAAAACTATGAACAATGAAAACTTGATTTAGCTGGAATACCTCATTTCAGCTTCCAGTTGACGAATTAGCTGTTCGTCGCCTTTTGCTCTAGCTATTTCCAAGCGATGCTCTAGGCTTCTTTGAATATTGGCTCTGTGAGCTTCTCGTGATTTGCTTATACTTTGTAGTCTATTTTGACTCATAGTGATTACCTGCTTTAATCTTTCAATTTATGTCTTCTATTCTTAACATAGCACACATTTTGTAGCTGTTGCTACAGAAAATATCTTTTTTATATATTTTTACCAAAATATGTCTAATAACCAGATAGATGGACAACCACTCGTGACTTTACTGAGCGATTTTGGCGATCGCGATGTTTATGTAGGCATAATGAAGGGAGTCATAGCCCAAATCAACCCCAGACTGACGGTGGTAGACTTAACGCACCAAATTCCGCCGCAAGACATCAAAGCAGCCCGGTTTAGCCTGATGAATGCTTATGCCCATTTCCCAGTTGGGACAGTGCATCTGGCAGTAGTAGATCCGGGTGTGGGAAGCAAACGACGGGCGATCGCAGTAGAATTTGCTCAAGGGTTTTTGGTCGGGCCAGATAATGGTATATTCAGCGGGGTACTCAGTCAAAGTCTGGCGATCGCAGCTGTCGAACTTACAAATCTTAATTATTGGCGCACTCCTCAACCAAGCAAGACTTTTCACGGTAGGGATATCTTTGCACCAGTAGCGGCTAATCTTGCTAGTGGTGTCTCTCTCAAAAAGCTAGGACAAGAAATCGATGTAGTAAGTTTGGTAAAGCTGGATATAGGCAACTGCAAGCAGACAAAAACTGGTGTAGTGGGTTGCATTCAATATATTGACCACTTTGGCAACCTAGTGAGTAACATTCCAGCGAGTTACGTGCAAGGCAAAAGTTGGTGTGTGCAAGTTGCTGGATTGAGTGTACCAGGCTGTGAAACTTATAGTGAGGTGAAAGTGGGAGAGATAATAGCTTTAGTTGGCAGTCACGGCTGGGTAGAAATTGCCATTAATTGCGGACATGCTCGCTCACAATTACAGATTAATTTACAAGATGCGGTAGAAGTCTTGTTTTTTTAAGAAAATCAGACCAGTGAATATTGCTAAAGTTAAGACAGTGAAAAATCACCAGGCTGCAAAGTGCCTGTTGGTGATTTGTGCCAAAGGCAAAGAAAGGGGAAAATTCTAGATATAAAACGGAGGTTGAACAACTGCACACCACTTAAAAACAAGCATTTTCATTCACCGTAGGCAGTGCCAATTCGACAAAAATTTCCAGAAAGTAACTGCTAAAAGATGTAAGTTTAGGAATGGTGACATGAAGTTCGCCTTATTGCTCATAATAATAAAAGTAACCCTTGAGCAATTTCCCATTGTACTCTACTAGAGAATCATAATTATATTCTTAGCTATGACTACACAAACACTCTCTGCACCAGAAGTTTATCAAGGTCAGTTTGGGGAATTTACAATTACTCAGAGCGATCGCACTGGTGTAATTATCTATCGTGCTGGGTTAATGGTAGCAGCACTGAGCTTTGCCATCGGCAGCGCGTTGATTTTACTCAATAATAACCCAACTGTTGTAACTTTACTGACACCTCTATATGCTTGTTTTAGTCTCGCTCTTGGTGTAAGTTTATTTACCATCCATATCTACATGGCATCATTGCACCGAGCATTGCAAGTTTTTTGGGCGATCGGTAATATCGCATCAGTGATTCTGGCAATAACTAGTAGGGAACCTTTAGCTCTTGCTGTTTACAATCAGCCAATTACCTTATTTGGAGTTGGTTTTATCTTTGTAGCTTTAACAGGTATTTATTTTAAAGAGGCTTTTTGCTTCAATCGCCTAGAAACCAAAATATTAACCCCAATTGTACCACTACTGTTGTTAGGACATTTGGTAGGAATTTTACCAACTCAGGGAGAAAGTGTTTTATTAGGAACTTGGGCGATATTATTTTTAGTGTTTGCCCTGCGAAAAACAGTGCAAGCAATTCCTGCTGATATTGGAGATAAATCTGTGTTTACCTACTTGAAAGAACAACGTTTAACTAAGATTTAATGCGGAGGAAAAATCGTCGGTGTCAAAAATTTCCCAAAATAAAACTAATCAAATGCCAAGAAATGTGGACACTTACGGCTCAAGGGTGGACGATTGCGATCGCTTTGATTGTTTACTTAATATTTTTCATTTTTACTCATGTACACTCATTTCTCGCCGTAACTTCCCCGATTGAATCAGCAGAAGTATTAGTTGTTGAAGGATGGTTACCAGATTACGCTATAGAAAAAGCTTTGACTGAATTTCAAAACGGTTCATATCATCAAATAATTACTACCGGAGGTACATTAGGAAAAGGAAGTTATCTTACCGGATACAAGAACTTTGCAGACGTCTCGGCTGACACCTTCATAAAACTCGGTTTAGAAGCAGAAAAAGTAGTAGCCGTTCCGACACCTTTTGTAGTTAAAGATCGTAGTTATGCATCTGCTGCTGAATTTGAGCGTTGGCTATCCAATTCAAATTTAAAGATAGAATCGATTAATCTTTTTTCCTTGGACGTTCATGCTCGTAGGAGTTGGTTTCTTTTTAAAAAAATACTTACCCCTCAAATTAATGTTGGTGTGATTGCTGCTACAACGCAAGATTATAATCCAAACAAATGGTGGCGTTCTAGCGAAGGTGTGAGGACGGTTCTTGATGAAGGTATAGCTTATCTTTATGCACGGTTTTTGAATTGGAAAGCCTAACAGTGGTAATTCGTAATTCGTAATTCTCCGACTTATTAAATAAGTCGGGAAGCTATCTACTGAGGATTTTATGTTTAATTAGGTTGACCTACTTACCGAGGATTTGTAATAATGCTTGCCGATAAATTTTCAGACCCTCTGCATTCAGATGGTCGCCATCACTGGTGAAATTTTCTTTAAGAACATTATTTTCATATAATGGTGCTAGTCCGGCTGCGGCAACTGGCACTTTTTCTGTTTCAGCAACTTGATTAATCAGAACATTAATTTGTTCAACTCTGGCAAGTGGGGCTGCTACAGTTGGATCTGAGCTTGCTGCAACTGTCGAATAAAAAGCCGGAATCAGAAAAATCTCTTTAGTTCCCATTGTGCGGACAAGTGCGATCGCTTCTTGGAGATTTTTGCTAAATAATTCATCACTAATTTTATACAAAGCATCGTTTCCACCTATGGCAATAATGGCTTTTTCGCATTTCACCTTGGTAGGAATTAAACTTTTGAGTTGTTCTAGTAACGAGATTGTACTCAGACCATTTAACCCAAAATTAAAAGTACCACTCCCAAGGGTATTGCCAAGTCCAGCCGAAATAGAATCGCCAAATAAGCAACCTGAGAACTGTTTATCCTGGGCGGCGAGTGTTTGATATTGTAGTGCAACTTTCCCTAAAGGTGAAGAACTTACGTCATCTTTCGGCGGCGCATCAGCAGAACTAGCAGAGGAATTTGCCATACTGACTAGCTTTTGAATTTTTGACACGTCAATAACTAGTTGATTACTGGGATAGGCTTCTAGAAAGCTGGTTATTCCTAGACCATCTGGTGATTTTGCTCCGATGATCAGAGCAGATCGTAGTGCTTGTATACTGGCTTGATCGCGACGAGCGATCGCTTGGGAAGCAAAAGATAAAATTTGCTTGCCCATGCCGGTGTTTACCAGCTTATCTAAAGCCACAATATCAAGCGACATTTTCACCTGAAGGGCTTCTTGAAACTTCTGTTTCTCCTTAGCACTGAGGTAATCTAGAAAAGACTTCAGATCGCCAGAAACCTTTTGCGTCTTGTCATAGTTGCGTATATCTGCCACCGGGATCGATTGCTCAAACAATCCGTACCTGACGGTAACTTTTTCGGCTGCCAAACTAGGTAATAAACCAAGTCCACTATGCACCAGTAAAAATATTAAGCACCCGGATAGGCCTATTAAAAGACGATAGAAATATTTCATCACAAAAGATAAGAAGATAGATAGTCAATAGTTAATAGTCAAGAGTCAAGAGTCAAAAGTCAAGGGGAATTGGCAAAGAGGAGGCAGAAGTTCTTTGTAGAGACGGCGATTCATCGCGTCTCTTGCCTTAACCGCACAGTATTGCCCCCACTCCATCAACAGCCAACCCTAATTTGGGAATACTCAATCCAGTGGCGTGAGGATAGAACGGTGATAGAAGAAGGCGCATATTGGCTAGCTTGGGCGCAAATTTCGGGAATTGGGCCGGTATTACTGCGACGCCTACAACAGCATTTTGGCACGCTGGCAACTGCTTGGAACGCTACTAAGGTACAGTTGGGAGAGGTAGAAGGTTTTGGTTTCCAAACACTAGAAAAAGTAGTACAACAGCGATCGCGTTTGCACCCAGAACAACTATTCACCAAGCACCAGCAGGAAAACTCTCATTTCTGGACACCAGCAGATGCAGATTATCCCCGTTTACTGCTAGAAACTCCCAGTCCACCGCCAATTTTGTACTATCGCGGTGAAGTCGAACTCCAAGAAAATCTCGGACAAAAACCAATGGTTGGGATTGTCGGAACCCGCCAACCCTCAGAATACGGTATCCGTTGGACTCGCCAAATTAGTACAGCTTTGGCTAAAAATGGCTTTACAGTCGTTTCTGGTATGGCAGAGGGAATTGACACCGAAAGCCACATCGCCGCCATGAAAGCAGGTGGACGGACGATCGCAGTTTTGGGGACTGGTGTCGATGTCATCTATCCCCATAAAAATCGGGATTTGTACAAGCAAATTTTGACGGCTGGTTTAGTCGTAAGTGAGTACCCCACAAAAACTCCACCCGATCGCACACACTTTCCCCGTCGCAACCGAATTATTGCAGGCTTAAGTCGCGCCATCCTGGTAATGGAAGCGCCTTTAAAATCTGGTGCTTTAATAACAGCTACCTACGCAAATGAATTTGGTAGAGATGTCTATGCATTACCTGGGAGACTAGACGATTATCCATCCCAAGGGTGCTTAAAGTTACTGAGTCAGGGAGCAACTTTCATTCTTAAAGAACTAGACGAACTGTTAACAATGCTAGGAGCAATACCACAAATTGATCTGATTGAGGCTTCCATAGCACCAGAACAGTTAAGTTTGCCAACTTTATCACCAGAATTACAAACGGTAATGGATGCGATCGCCACAGGCGTGCCGGAGGCACTCGCAAGTGAAGCTTTACCCTTCGATTTTATTGTCCAACAAACTGGTATGGCTGCTGGCTCAGTTTCCGGCGCGTTGTTACAGTTGGAACTTATGGGTTTGGTTTCGCAACTACCAGGAATGCGGTATCAAAAAAGTTAAGGGGTAAAAGACAACACACTTTACTGATGTATACAAGCACTTATACAGCAGTAAAGTGTTGTCTACATATATGTTTAGACTTGCTTGCCAAAAGTCGATTCAATTAAACGAGCGCCCATATTTTAGCTACCTCGGTAAATTCTTTCACCGTATTTATCTTCACATAGTTTAGTTTTTTCGTACTTACTTATCACTATTATTCTACACAAAAATAATATATTTTCTATACAAAAAGGACATTTATCTAGTCAAATCCTCGGATAAGATAAAACAAGAGTAAATACTTAGAAATACATTAATTTTATACTACTTAGTTTTTAGTCTGAATTATCAAGCTACCTTTAAAATAATCATGCCATTCGTACAACCGACTAATACTCTAAATCACGAGATAAAAGAGAATCTTCAGCAATTTTGTTTCTGTACTCTAGCTATAGGTGCAAAGTATCGTAAACTCGCTCTTGATTTAGCAGCAGATTTAGAAAAATTTTCATCCCAACCACTGCTTATCCTGACTGATAAACCACAAGATTTTAATCAATCTTCCCATCTACTGGTTTTTAAGCACCACCAACAGAGTGTAGGATGTTACCACGATAAACGCTATGTTATTGCAAAAGCTTTATCTCTTTATGATGCCTGTGTGTTTGTTGATGCTGATATGCGAATTTTAAAAGATGTGGCACAGATTCAGTGGCAACCTGGTATCTCAGCTCGCAGTTGTGCAAACATTCTGCAACACTATCAACCAGCCGAGGGTAGACCAGATCGCATCAAACGTATACAGATGATTAAAAAGTGTTCTAAAAAATTCAATCTGGACTTAGAGCAAGTCAGCTTTGTAAGTGAGTTTATGTTTGCTGTTGCTAAAGATTCAGGTAAGGAGATCAAGTTCTTAGAACTGTGGGAAAAAATTGGCAACTACTTTGAGCTAAATGGAATATATGACAGTGAGGGTAGTGTAATAGGACTAGCAGCAGCTGCTCAAGGATTTCCCCTTCAACATCAGGAAATGCCAGAAATTGAATTTTTCAATGACAAAATTGATGCTATTAGAATTAGAAAAGCACAGGTAGAGCAGGAAAAACTGGCAGCCTATTTCGATAATTACAAACAGAAGGCATTCCGACAGCGCTCACTCCTCGAAAAAATTACTAGCCGCATCTGGAAGTTCGCGAGATATCTCTATTTTTTAGCCTGGTTGCGAGTTACTACATTAAAGGATTTTGTTTTTTACTATAGGTAAAAAAATTAAGTTTTTACAGAAAGTTTAAAACCACTCCTGAATTGTTGCCTATCTCTCCTGAAGTTTTTGTTCTTCAGAGTAAATTAGTTATTACTGCTGAGACGATTAACTATCTTTAACGCTAAAACTGAGAATAATATCAGGTTCGGTTAAACACTTATAATATCTGTAAATTGGGTTGAGGAACGAAACCCAACATTTTCCTTCTTTGTGTTGGGTTTCACTGCCGTTCAACCCAACCTACATTGATAGATTTTATTATAAGTAATTACCCGAACTTGATATAACCACTTAACTTAATAGAATTTTAGAAAATATGAAAATAGGATATCTTCTTCATCGCTTAAGATTAGGACTGCATAACAAGTGGTGGCTGTTTAACTACTGCTGGCGAGAGTTTCAGTTAAAGCTACAGTTTTACTGGCTTATGTATCAAAGCAGTAAAAGAATAGATTTTAGTCAAAAATCGGCACTCATATTTGCTCCTCACCAAGATGATGAAGTACTCGGCTGTGGTGGCATAATTGCCCTCAAGCGAGAACAAGGTGTGCCGATTAAGGTTGTTTTTGTCACGGATGGTGGAGCTTCCCATGCAGATTCTTCTAAAATTACTCGCGAGGAAATTGTTCAAATCCGTAGACAAGAAGCACTCACTGCTTTGAACATCCTGGGTGTTAATTCCACAGATATTCACTTTCTCGATAAACCAGATGGTGGACTGCGCTGGATGACCAAAACAGAGCGACAGCAAACCATTGAGGAAATAGCTTTGTTGTTACGTTCTTTTGATCCGAAAGAAGTGTATGTGACTCACAATCAGGATCGGAGTGTTGACCATGAGATTACTTATGAACTCGTTGTTAATGCAATAGCTGTAGCCGAAGTGAAGGTGGAATTGTGGCAGTACGCCATTTGGTTACTTTGGAAATCTTTGCTATTTCGCAATCTGAAGTTTGAAGAATTAGCAGGCGCTCATCGACAAGCTATCCACAAGGTGCAATTCAAGAAAAAGCAAGCAATTGAAACCTACCGCTCCCAATATTTACCTATAGATGCTGAATCCAGTGCTGTATTACCGCCTGGGTTCCTTTGGAGATTTTTATTACCTCATGAGGTTTTTTTCAAATCAGAATTATCAACATATCTAAAAAAGGATAATGCCATTCATCCAAACTACTAACTTTATCGTTTACGAGCGTAAAGATTTAATAAAACTTTTAGAGAGAATAAAATGCTGACAAGCGAACGCTCTATTCGCTGCTTATTTGCGTAGTTTTAATCCGATTATCGGCTCGTCATTAAAAAATTCATAATTCATAATTATCTTGGAGGATAATACTGAGGATTCATCACTGGAGATTGATAACCGCTTGTTGGTACTGTACTTCCCATGCCGTTGGGTATAGGAGTGACAACAGGAGGCTGATAAATGCTCATGGGCGCAGTGCCTGTTGTACCGTTAGGTAAAGCAGGATTCGCAACCTGGGGCTGATAACCATTTGTGGGTACTGTATTTGTGGTGGCGTTGGGTGTGACAGGATTTTGGCTAAACTCTTGGTAGGCTACACGAGAAATTGAGCTAATCAATTTTTCGGCACGAGGATCGTTTTCAGGGCGTTGTACCATGACAGAGGCTATGTAGCGCTTGCCAGTTGGAACTACAATTAAACCTGCATCTGCCAACATTGTGCCGATATCACCTGTTTTGTGGTATGCTCTTGCACCTGTTCCCAAACCTGCTGGCAGCAGAGTGTCTTTTTGGGTGCGACGCAAGATATCGAGCATGAGATCGCGTGATGGCATACTAACTAAATTTCCCTGACTCACAATCGCCATCAAATTCCCTAGTTCCTTGGGACTAGTGGTGTTTGTCCCTTGTAAATCTGGCAGTTGATTACGAATTGTTGTGGCTGTCAATCCCCAACTACGGAAACGCTGGTTTAAAGCGTCCATTCCTCCTAGTCGAGCAATCAGCATATTTGTCGCCGTGTTGTCGCTGATTGTAATCATCTTAGTGACGACTTCCAAAGCGGCGTACTGAGTTCCTGGTGGTTTGTATTGCAGATTTCCCGAACCGCCAGCGACCATATCCTGTTGCATGGTCAGCATATCATCTAGGCGAATTTTCCCTGCGTCCACATCCTGGAAAAAGGCAATCAGAATCGGCACTTTAATCGTGCTAGCCGCCGGAAAACTGGTAGAGGCATTGATATCTACATAATTACCAGTATCTAAATCTACTAAGAAAATTCCAGGTGTGAGATTTGGGTTGGTAGCCGCCAAATTTTGCACGGCATTTTTCAAAGAGGTAATTTCCTGAGATAGGTATAGACTTGAAGCTGTGCCTAGGGGAGTTTGGGTAGGTTGTGGCTGCGATCGCGCCACATTATTAATATTATTACTATTAGATTGCGACGCCGAGTTCGTGCTGATGCGATTGGCTGGGTCTAATACTGACAATACAGTACCCACAATTGCACCCATCCCAACACCCACAATCAACAACCGCAAAACATACAATATGGTTTTGGCCATTGGCTTTAACCGGGTTTTCCGCGATGAGCGTCTGCCTGTTTTTGGCTTTTCCATTCGCACTGTTTTAACCATCACAGCACCTGGTCGGAAGGGAGGAATTTTTCTCTTGACACTAGGTATTGGTTTTACTGCCGTTGGCATGACTAACCCCGATTTTACCCTACGTGTAGCGCCAGGGATTGGGGGAGGACTGATTTTATTTTTTGGGCGTGTTAGCGCCCCTTCTTGTCCATTTGTAGTTTGCTGCTGACTGTTAGCTTTAACTCTCTTCTTTACCACTTTTTGAACTTTTTGTGGCTGCTGGCGGCGATTTAAGGGTTGACGCCGCGAGAAAGCTGTTAGTTCGCCACTTGATTCTGACACCGTTACTCCTTGTGACCCACTTGACTGTTTTCTTGCAGACTCTTGACCCCAAACTTAATCTTTAAGCAATATTAATACTCAAATTCCACTTTGCCACTAAGTAGCATTTTTGTGTTTAGTTTAAGCCATATTAATTATTTTGGGGGGATGATTGCGTATATATTAAACGAATAATTACAAGTTTTCACTATTCTTTTGGTTTTTCAAAGCCCATTCTACCTGCTGCAAAATTCCTCGCAGCATGGCTACCTCCCCAGTTTTCAAGTGAGCGCGATTATACAATTGGCGAAATTTTCCCATGCGACTAGCTGCCGTATGGGGATATACATAACCAATTTTCAGTAATATTGATTCTAATTGCTGGTAGTATCCTTCCACAACTTCTATTGGTGCGAGTTCAGTTTGAGGTAAGGTTTGAATGTCAAGTTGTTGGGCACATTGTGACAATTCATAACAACAAATTGCTACAGCAGTAGCCAAATTTAGGGCGACATAATCTTTACTTGTGGGAATGCCAACAAACCTCTGTGCATAATTTAATTCTTCATTGCTTAATCCC
Organism: uncultured Nostoc sp.; assembly: GCA_964252435.1. Taxonomy (GTDB): domain Bacteria; phylum Cyanobacteriota; class Cyanobacteriia; order Cyanobacteriales; family Nostocaceae; genus Nostoc. Next base: position 4,619 of record CAXUOL010000019.1, on the reverse strand, counting down.
CGGTCTTCTCTGCCAAAAATCAGTGCTGTGGGTTTTTCTGGTTCCTCCAGTAACCAGGGTAGTGCAGTGCGAGGATTTTCTAAGGGTGTTTCTAAACTACGAACACGACCAGTGGTAGCGATCGCCCGTACACATCCATGCAATGCTTCGGGTAAGGTCGCCACTAATACCGCAGATTCTATAATTTCCTGAGCATGAACAGCCATCATCAAAGCTTCCGTCGATAGTGGATCGCATTGGGGGTTCACTAATACTAAATTATATAGCCCGAAATTTTTCATTACTCTGGCGATCGCGCCGATATTTATCGGCCCAGCTGGTTCTACCAACACAATTCTTAATCCAGCCAAGCCCATTTTTTGCCTCCTGCGATCGCACCAGATAATCCTTACAGGCTAATTTTCAGCGTCGTGGTTCTGCTGAAGAGTTTCCTTGAAATCATTTTAGCGGTGTAAGTGAATGCCTGCGTCAGGTCTTAAGATAAGTTACCTGCTTTAATCATCACAACTAAGTGTTCAATACGTTCATACTCATCTAATTCTTTCAACTCCGTGGGTGTGAGTTCACCTGCGTTACTGCGTGTTAGCAAGGTACGCAACCGTTCTTGCATTTCGGGAGTGGGTTTAAATTCAGCAATTTGTTCAGAAGTGGGGCTGCTGGTCAAAAAATCTAGGATATATCGGTAAACTTGTGCTGGTACAGCTGGTTGTTGGAGACTCAATGCAAGTAGTTCAGGTAAGCGTAGACACAAAGTGGCTTGCCGCAAGGCATCGCCTACTTGTGCTAGTTGTTGAGATAATTCCTCTGATACTTCTAGGGTGATTCTTGGCATGGGGATTGCATTGGCAATTTACTTATTATTAAATGATATATCTCGAAATTTTTCATTCCCCTAGCGATCGCTCTGACATTACTCACCCCAGCTACCTCTACCAAGACAATTCCTAATCCAGCCAAGCCCATTTTTTGCCTCCTGCCTCCTGCCTTTCTTTGCAATAACAGACTCACAAAATATGTCTCACATTCTGGTCGAAAATCTCAGGAAGACTTTCTTTGTGTCTGAACGTTCCTCTGGGCTTTTCGGTTCAATACGAGGGCTTGTGCAGCGAAAAACTAAAGAAGTTTATGCCCTCAAAGGAGTTTCGTTCTCGCTTGATCGAGGAGAACTTGTAGGATACATTGGCCCAAATGGAGCTGGTAAATCGACCACGATTAAAATTTTAAGCGGTATTCTCGTACCTTCCAGTGGAAAATGCCTAATTGGCGGACGAACTCCTTGGAAAGATCGAATCAAGCACGTTAATCGCATCGGTGTAGTGTTTGGTCAAAGAACACAACTCTGGTGGGATTTGCCAGTGATTGAGTCTTTCGATTTGCTGCGGGATATTTATCGCGTTCCCCAATCAGAGTATCGCCAGACACGCGAAGAAATGATTGATTTGCTTGGTCTTGGAAGCTTACTCTCGACTCCGGTGAGGCAATTAAGCCTTGGTCAAAGGATGCGATGTGACTTTGCCGCCGCAATGCTTCACAGACCGGAAATTCTTTTTCTTGATGAACCCACCATCGGACTTGATGCAGTTTCCAAGCTTGCAGTCAGAAAATTTATTAAAGCGCTGAATAAAACTCATCATGTAACCACCATCTTGACTACCCATGATATGGATGATATCGAAGCATTGTGCGATCGCATAATTATTATTGGTGGAGGTGAAATCCTTTGTGATGGAACTTTAACAGCACTGCGTTCTCAAGTTTCCTCGCGTCGGTACTTAAGAATCGACCTAGCAAACGATGATTTCTTCTTTGAGCAAGAAGGAGTCAGTATTATCTCTAAAGAAGGTCGCACCGTAACTCTCGCCTTCGATCCCACAAAGCTTTCTGCTGCATCTTTGATTAGTCAAGTTACCTCACAACATGAAGTAGAGGATCTTTTTGTGGAAAATCCACCTATTGAAGAGATAATTGCCGAACTTTATGCAATTTCAGCAGGTATTGTCCCATGAAAGCATATTGGTCACTGTTTGTTGCTAGATTTACACTGCTATTGCAATACCGTGCTGCTGCTTTGGCTGGTGTTGGAACTCAGCTTTTCTGGGGGTTAGTGAAAGTAATGGTTTTACAGGCATTCTTTACTCATACAACCTCTGCTCAACCTATCACTTTTCAACAAGCTGTAGGATATGTGTGGCTGGGACAGGCGTTTCTGATGGCGATTGTCCCTTGGGGAGGTGATAGAGATATTCAAGAACTCATCCGAACTGGTGCTGTCGGATACGATCTTCTCCGACCCACAGACCTTTATAATTTTTGGTTTACTCGCGCATTGGCACTTCGTACAACGCCCCTGATACTTCGTAGCATCCCGCTTCTTGGTGTCACAATTTTCCTTTTTCGCATTTTTGGGCTTGATGAATGGTCGCTTTCTTTTCCACCCTCCTTTGCTTCTTTTGTTGCCTTTTTTATCTCTTTTATTGGCGCAATTTTACTTTCGTCTGCATTAACTATGCTTCTGACTGTATCAATGATGTGGACAATTTCGGGCGAGGGAATTAATAGTATTCTACCTACTCTTGTTAGTATCTTCTCTGGCATGATTGTTCCGTTGCCACTTTTTCCTGAGTGGAGCAAGCCTTTTGTGAATGCACTTCCTTTTTCAGGATTAATCGACAAACCTTTTCGTCTTTTTACTGGAAATCTTCAACCAAATGCTCTGTTTAATATATTGCTGCATCAAGCTTTCTGGATAGTTGTCATTATTATCCTTGGGCGTGTTCTTGTGAAATATGGCATTAGAAAGCTTGTAATTCAGGGAGGATAAGTAAGTAATTCGTAATTCGTAATGACACTCGCAGACTTGCTACCGCTACGCTAACGGAATTCGTAATTTTTTAAGAAGGAAGATAGTTTAGGTAATTTATTTTAGATAAAAATTACAAAGCGACTATGAATGATTTTTCACTTTACCTTCGATATATTTCTGTATCTTTCAAGTCGCAAATGCAGTATAAAGTTTCTTTCTGGCTGCAAGTCATAGGGCAGTTTTTAGTAACTGCTGTTGAATTTTTTGGAGTCTGGGCACTTTTTACTCGTTTTAATAGTATTGGTACATGGACTTTGAATGAAGTTGCTCTCTTTTATGGAATAGTTAATATTTCTTTCGCTTGTGCTGATGCCCTTGGAAAAGGGTTTGACTCATTTACAACAATAATTAAAAGTGGAGACTTCGACCGTTTACTTGTTCGTCCACGTACCACAGCGCTTCAACTGTTAGGTAAAGAGTTTACTTTGAAACGAATCGGAAGATTTGTTCAAGGAATTGTTGTTATGGGGTGGTCACTTTCATCTCTCCATATCCCTTTAACTTTTAAAACTTTATGGCTGTTGGGTACTTCATTTATTGGTGGGATTGCGCTCTTTGTTGGCATTGTTATTATACAAGCAACCATCACCTTCTGGACTATTGAATCTCTCGAAATTATGAATATCCTCACTTATGGAGGAGTCGAAACTGCTCAGTACCCACTTGCAATTTATAGCAAATGGTTTCAGCGATTCTTTACTTTCTTGATACCGCTTGCTTGCGTCAGTTATTTTCCTTTGCTTGCAGTACTTGAAAAAGAAGATGCTTTTTTAGTGCCTTTGTGGTTTTGTTATGTATCGCCAATCGCAGGCATTATCTTTCTAATAGTTGCACTCCAGCTTTGGAAAATAGGAGAGCGATACTATTGTTCTACTGGGAGCTAAACAAAATTTTAGCTGTGTACTCAAGCATATTGTAAATGGACAGATCGCACTTTTCTAAAGATTCTGATTAAATACCTTGTAGGATTGCCTAATTTCACTAAACAATGCCACAAGAAGCTCAAATGAAAAACTCTAGGAAAGGTTGGTTACGTAAAAGACTCAAAATTACTCTGATTTTCCTGTTAGTGCTAGGGCTATTGTTAGTGGGATTTTCTACCTACACTGTGCGTCAATCCTTTGCTCAAGAAAGTGGCACAATTCAATTACCTGAACTGAAAGCCGAAGTAACTGTCCAGCGCGATAAATGGGGAATTCCCCATATTTATGCTGCCAACTCTCATGATTTATTTATGGCGCAAGGTTATATCCACGCCCAAGACCGCTTTTGGCAAATGGACTTTTGGCGACACATTGGTTCTGGGCGACTCTCAGAAATGTTTGGTTCTTCTCAGGTTGACACTGATAAATATCTGCGGACAATGGGTTGGGCAAGGGTGGCGCAGCAAGAAATTCAGGAAATTAATGCAGAGATGAAGGCATACCTGCAAGCTTACGCCGATGGTGTCAATGCCTATTTGGCAGAGCATCAAGGCAGCGCCGTGAGTTTAGAATACGCTGTGCTAAAGTTCCTCAATCCTGGGTATAAGCCAGAACCTTGGCAAATACTGCATTCTCTGACTTGGGGTAAGGTAATGGCTTACGACTTGGGGAGAAATTTCGAGAGCGAAATTGAACGTGCTATTTTGCTCAAAACCCTTAACCCAAATCAAGTAGAGGAACTTTTTCCGCCTTACTTTAAAGACTTGCCAGTGATTTTACCTGAGTTCCAGCAAGGAGAGGGAGCAGGGGGAGCAAGGGGAGCAGGGGAGGCA
>CAXUOL010000018.1:14350-26114 GCA_964252435.1 uncultured Nostoc sp. | reverse complement strand
CCTAACTCAGCACGGGCTAAACGCCCCGCTGACGCTAACAGCACTCCTAACGCCCCATGCCCCCATAGCAAAAAAAAGATCAATTTTAGCTAAGATATATTAATAAACTGTTGATATATTTCTTAAAATGTGTTCTCTTGCAGATGAAGCGCTGCAACTGAACACGAAATTGTTGAGTTGAGGAAAAAACAAATTGTCTAAGCAAGATTTGATTGAAATGGAAGGCACGGTTACAGAATCCTTGCCCAATGCGATGTTTCGCGTTGACTTGGACAATGGCTTTAACGTGCTAGCACACATTTCCGGCAAGATTCGCCGAAATTATATCAAGATTTTGCCCGGCGATCGCGTCAAGGTGGAGTTAACCCCCTACGACTTGACCAAAGGCAGAATTACCTATCGACTACGAAAGAAGTAAGTATATGTAGAGAATTTTACCATAAAACCATTTTTTTGACTGTTTGCTAGTCATTTAACTGGATTAATTTCCCTAGAAATGCTATAATTTTATATTTGGAGTCAAAAAATAAAAGGCATGAAAGTTAGAGCCTCAGTCAAGAAAATTTGTGAAAAGTGTAACGTGATCAAACGTCGTGGTCGCGTCATGGTAATTTGCGTGAACCCCAAGCACAAGCAACGTCAAGGATAACACTCTTACCAACAGAGTGAGTTGTAATACGCATATCATCATTAAAACGAAAAGACGCGATTAATCACGTTTTTCCAACCAACAGTAATTGCAAGAACAATAGGGAGAGTTCATTGTGGCACGTATTGCCGGAGTAGACCTTCCACGCGATAAGCGCGTCGAGATCGGTCTGACTTACATCTACGGAATTGGTTTATCACGTTCTCAAGAAATTATAGCGGCTACTGGTGTGAATCCAGACACTCGCGTTAAGGACTTAAGTGATGCCGATGTGACAGCTCTGCGAGGAGAAATAGAAACCAACTATCAAGTTGAAGGCGACTTGCGGCGCTTGGAGTCTTTGAACATCAAGCGCTTAGTTGACATTGGTACTTACAGAGGTCGTCGTCATCGCATGGGCTTACCAGTCAGAGGCCAAAGAACTCGCACCAATGCCAGAACCCGTAGAGGCAGAAGGCAGACAGTGGCTGGGAAGAAGAAGGCTCCAGGGAAATAATTTTGCAACGCTTGCTAATCCGAGCAAGTTTTACCTTAAATCAACTAAACAAGACAAGTATGGCGAGACAACCAACTAAAAAAACCGGGAGCAAGAAGCAGAAACGGAATGTACCCAGTGGGATGGCCTACATCCAGTCTACTTTCAACAATAGCATTGTTACCATTACCGATCAAAATGGAGATGTCATCTCCTGGGCTAGTGCTGGTTCTAGCGGTTTTAAGGGAGCAAAAAAGGGGACTCCTTTTGCAGCGCAAACCGCAGCTGAAAGTGCAGCTCGCCGAGCTATAGATCAAGGAATGCGCCAAATTGAGGTAATGGTCAGTGGACCAGGAGCAGGTAGAGAAACCGCTATCCGGGCACTTCAAGGAGCAGGACTGGAAATTACACTGATTCGGGATATTACCCCGATTCCTCACAATGGTTGTCGTCCACCCAAGCGCCGTCGAGTTTAAATACCAAGACTTGGGCAGTGAGGACGAAAAGTTACAGCCAGCAATGACCGCTTGAGCGTCTAACGTGCAAATTGTCATTGATTCAAAGCTTGGGCGACTAGAAGCACGTCAGATTTTCCCGCCGGAAAAGCTGTTAGGCTTCGGGCTACCCAAAATATTATTAGCGCCTGCAAGCTAAATAGAAGTGTCAAACTATACCGTAATTATATAGTAGAAGTTTGATATACCTATAATCTACAGGACATAAATTCAATTCGGGAGGCAATTGATTTGTCTGCTAGCAGCACCTTAGAAAAAGGGAGGCTCATCCGTGGCGCAGTTTCAAATTGAATGTGTAGAGTCGAATACCGAAGAAAGTCGGAACCATTACAGTAAATTTGTTCTGGAACCTCTAGAGCGTGGTCAAGGAACAACTGTTGGCAACGCACTGCGGCGGGTTTTACTGTCTAACCTAGAAGGTACAGCAGTTACAGCCGTGCGGATTGCGGGCGTTTCACACGAGTTCGCCACAGTTCCAGGCGTGCGGGAAGATGTACTGGAAATCCTCATGAGAATGAAGGAAGTTATCCTGAAAAACTATTCTTCGCAGCCTCAGATTGGTAGATTACTCGTTAGCGGTCCAGCAACAATCACTGCGGCACATTTTGATTTACCCAGTGAAGTAGAAGTCATCGATCCAACCCAGTATGTAGCCACCATCGCTGAGGGTGGAAAGCTGGAAATGGAATTTCGGATCGAGAAAGGCAAAGGCTATCGCACCGTAGAGCGAGGACGTGAGGAAGCAACATCGTTAGATTTTCTCCAAATCGACTCGATATTTATGCCAGTGCGAAAAGTCAACTACAGTGTTGAAGAATCTCGTGGGGAAGGCTTGATTCCAAAAGACCGACTACTGTTGGAAGTTTGGACAAATGGCAGTATTTCCCCTCAAGAAGCACTATCTTCTGCTGCTGCGATCTTGGTAGATTTATTCAACCCGTTGAAGGACATCTCCCTAGAACCAACAGACACAGGTTCGGACATTCCAGACGACCCAACTGCCCAGATACCCATCGAAGAGTTACAACTTTCTGTGCGGGCATATAACTGTCTCAAACGGGCACAAGTTAACTCTGTGGCAGATTTGTTGGATTATACCCAAGAAGACCTCTTAGAAATTAAGAACTTTGGGCAGAAGTCAGCAGAAGAAGTCGTGGAAGCTTTGCAGCGACGCTTGGGCATCACCCTGCCAATGGAAAGAGGCTCTAAACACCCTTAAGAAAACAGTTCATAATTCATAGTGCATAATTATGCGTCACCGTTGTCGCGTCAAAAAACTCAGTAAACCAGCCGATCAACGCCGTGCTTTACTGCGATCGCTCGCCACCGAGCTAATCCGTCATGGTAAGATCACCACCACTTTAATTAGAGCGAAAGTTCTCCGAAGTGAAGTGGAAAAAATGATTACCCTAGCCAAAAATGGCTCCTTGGCAGCACGCCGCGAAGCTCTTGGCTATATCTTCGACAAACAACTGGTTCACGCTCTATTTGAGCAAGCTCCAACTCGATATGGCGATCGCCAGGGCGGTTATACCCGCATCCTGCGTACCGTACCGCGTCGGGGTGATAATGCAAAAATGGCAATAATTGAATTGGTTTAAGTCATTGGTCATTGGTCAGTAGAGACGCGATTAATCGCGTCTGTACAATGGTCATTAGTGAATAACAAAGGACAACTCACAATTGGACTTTGGACAAATGACAAAATCTGTATGTTAGAAAGCCACCAGCCGACAGAAACTCATCGAGTAGCCTTGGTAATCCAATACCTGGGCACTCATTTTCATGGCTGGCAACGGCAAAAAAACCACCGGACAGTCCAAGAAGACATCGAAATTGCGATCGCTACTATTATTGGGCATCATGTAACATTACACGGTGCTGGCCGAACCGATTCTGGAGTTCACGCTGCTGCTCAAGTAGCCCATTTTGAAGCTACAGGTTTAATTCCGCCTCACAAGTGGGCAACAATCCTAAATAGCTATCTGCCACCAGATATATTAATCAGGGCTTCAGCTAGTGTCGATAACCGTTGGCACGCTCGTTTTAGTGCGGCCTATCGACGGTATCGCTACACAATATATACTGAAGATCGACTTAACTTGTTTGTAAGACCTTTCAGTTGGCATTATTATTATGCACCCCTGGATGAATCCTTAATTCAAGCTGCCTTGAAACCTCTCTTGGGAAAGCATAACTTAGCTGCTTTTCACCGTGCAGGCTCAAAGCGATCGCATTCCTGGGTAGAGGTGCAAGCAGCAGAGTGTCGTCGCAGTGGGCCATTTATCCATATTGAAATACAGGCAGATGGATTTTTGTATGGCATGGTACGGCTATTGGTAGGGATGCTGGTAGAAGTAGGTTCTGGACAACGAACACTTTCTAGCTTCACCGAACTTTGGAAAGAACAACGCCGGGAAGAAGTGAAATACGCCGCACCGCCTCAAGGCTTATGCTTGTTGCGAGTCGGCTATCCCAATTTTCCCTTTCCAAAAGAGATTTGGTACGACACCTTGCCAAAGTTCGTCACTAGTCAAGAGTCATTAGTCATTGGTCAGTAGAGACGCGATTAATCGTGTCTGTACAATTGTCATTAGTGAATAACAAAAGACAACTGACAAAGGACAAATGACAAATGACTAATGACAAATTAAAAATGACAAAGGACAAATGACAAATGACAACAGTTAAAACATACCTTCCTTCTCAAGCGTCCCTTGAGCGTGAGTGGTACATAGTAGATGCTACCGATAAACGCCTCGGTCGCCTCGCTAGTGAAATCGCTCAGGTATTAAGAGGCAAAAAGAAACCCGAATATACACCCCATCTAGATACAGGTGATTTCGTAATCGTTATCAATGCTGAGAAAGTAGCAGTCACAGGCAAAAAGCGCACTCAAAAGCTTTACCGCCGCCATTCTGGTCGCCCCGGTGGGATGAAAACGGAAACTTTCGCTAAACTGCAAGAGCGCATACCAGAACGGATTTTAGAACAAGCTGTTAAAGGTATGCTACCTAAAAGTAGCCTCGGTAAGCAGTTGTTTACCAAGCTGAAAGTTTATGCAGGGCCTACGCATCCCCATGATGCTCAAAAACCTAAAGAACTAAAAATTAGTACAATTCCTGGAGAAGAAAATTAATGGTAGTAGCAGATGCTAATAGCGGTCGCGCCGTATACTGGGGTACTGGTCGTCGTAAGAACGCAGTAGCACGGGTACGCTTGGTTCCAGGCACCGGTCAACTGATTGTCAACGGTAAAGATGGAACCTTGTATTTCCAATTTAACCCCAACTACCTGGGAGTCATCAAAGCACCCCTGGAAACTCTGGGACTAGAAAACGAATATGATATTTTGGTGAAAGCAGAAGGCGGCGGCTTGACCGGACAAGCTGATTCTGTTCGTTTGGGAGTTGCTCGTGCTTTGTGCCAACTAGACCCAGACAACCGCCCACCTTTGAAAACCGAAGGTTATTTGACTCGCGATCCCAGAGCAAAAGAGCGGAAGAAATATGGTTTACATAAAGCTCGGAAAGCGCCTCAGTATTCTAAGCGTTAGGGAATTGGGCATTGGGCGTTAGGAGTGCTGAGTTAGGAGTTTTGTTTATCTCCTTGTCCCCTCATCTCCTTCATCTCCCTTATTCCCACTCCCTAGCTGCAACTGAAGGCTGAAAGTTATAATTGATATAGATTCATCACAAAAAGAACAATGGCTAAATCTGATATTCACCCCAAGTGGTATCCAGATGCTAAAGTTTACTGCAACGGTCAAGTTGTTATGACCATTGGCTCTACCAAGCCAGAATTGCATGTAGATGTTTGGTCTGGAAATCACCCCTTTTACACTGGTACTCAGAAGATTATTGACACTGAGGGTCGAGTAGAGCGCTTCCTCCGCAAGTACGGTATGAGCAGCACTCAAACATCTGGCGACGATCAAAACAAAAAGTAGCGGGTTGGCTCTGCTGTTAACGACGGCCCTGCATCAGCTGGGTCGATTTTCATTTATATGCTCGAGCCAATTTGTTATTTTTTTAAGGAGCGATCGCATTCGTCATGGCTGAATCATACTTACTGGACAAACTAAAATCCGTTGAACAAACCTTTAATGAATTAACACGTCGTCTTGGCGACCCCGATACCGCTAGCAATCCTGATGAGTATCAACAAATTGCTAAGTCTCGTTCTTCTTTGGAAGAGGTAGTTAATACCTATGAAATTTGGAAAGCAGCCCAAGAAGACTTAATCGGAGCGCGTGAAGTTTACAAAGAATCTGCGAGTGACCCAGAGTTGCAAGAAATGGCAGCACTGGAAGTAAAAGAACTTGAAGAAAAAATAGAACATTTAGAGTCTCGCTTAAAAGTCTTATTGCTACCACGCGACCCCAATGATGAAAAGAATATCATGTTGGAAATTCGCGCAGGTACCGGTGGCGATGAAGCAAGCATTTGGGCTGGCGATTTGATGCAGATGTACACCCGCTATGCTCAGACTCAAGGTTGGAAAGTTTCTCTAGTGAGCGAATCTCGTGGAGAAATGGGTGGCTGGAAAGAGGTCATTCTCGAAATTAAAGGTAATGACGTTTACAGCCAGTTAAAGTTTGAAGCTGGAGTGCATCGTGTGCAGCGCGTACCGGCAACTGAATCTGGAGGACGGGTTCATACTTCCACAGCTACCGTGGCGATTATGCCAGAGGTGGATGATGTGGAAATTCATATTGATCCGAAAGATATTGAAATGACTACAGCCCGTTCTGGTGGTGCTGGTGGACAAAACGTCAACAAGGTGGAAACAGCCGTTGACTTGATGCACAAACCGACGGGAATACGCATTTTCTGTACAGAAGAACGCAGCCAGTTGCAAAACAAAGAACGGGCGATGCAAATTCTGCGGGCGAAGTTGTATGACATCAAGTTAGGCGAACAACAAGCAGCTGTTACTTGCATGCGGCGATCGCAGGTTGGTACTGGATCGCGATCGGAAAAAATTCGCACCTATAATTATAAAGATAACCGCGCTACCGATCATCGGTTAGGTCAAAATTATTCCCTTAACCCTGTTTTGGATGGTGATTTAGAAACACTGATCCAATCTTGTATATCTCTAGACCAACAGGAACGTCTCGCGGAGTTAGCGACTTCTGCCGCTAACTAATTTTTGCTGTTAAATACCCTGTAAAACCACTTGCTGCATTGTTGCTTTTGACACACACAGGTGGTTTTCTAATATCGCGTGGAGTGTATCTTCCATTTCACTAGGATAATGGTAATAGGCAAATTCGTACTTCATAAGGTAATTTAGCCTCGCCCATTCCTTTAGAGTTTGACAGGTATAAATTAGCTTTTGGGCTTCTTCTTGCCAACGCGCAAAAATCCGGTAGCTAAAAAAGCTACTACATATATTGCCTTTTGCATCCCAGTAAGAAATACATACCTGATGCTTCAGGCGATGGATTTTCTTGATTTGCTTCACGTCGTAGCCTTTAGCTTTCAGGGCTTCTTTCGCTTCAGCCTCCGAAATGTGCCACTGTTCTGGTTTAATTTTATTAGTGGCTATAAGATTTCGACCCTTGCGGCAATATTGATTAGTTTTGCATGGCTTGCCAAACATGATCCACCCTTTATATTGTCGGCATTACTATTGGTAACGTGATTGAAATTTTTATGTCAGTATTGCAAGTTTCATTGCAGGATTACAATAATCATTTTAAATCACCATTAGCAATGAAGCTTGTCAAGCTAAAATTTAACTTTTAGGATTTCCTCACTAAACTTGTAAATACAGTTGGCTAGCTATACTAAGCAGTGAACATCGAAAGCAGAGAAAAACTGATTGAAATCATCAAGCTAGCTCGTGGTTCAATGAGCCAGCGAGCGTTTGGCAAGCTTTTGGGAGTTTCAGCTACTGCTGTTCAGTTGTGGGAAAAGGGTGTGAATGTCCCAGATACGGAATATTTAGCAAAAATCGCCGCGAGAGCGGGTTACACACTCCAGGAGTTACTTAGCTGTCTGGATGGCAAGCCAATTGCAGAAACTTCCGATTTGAGTCTGATTCTGAGACAAATCCAGCACATGCCTCTGGCACAAGTGGCTCAAATTGTCCAAGCTGCGGCAGATAGATTGGCGGCTGTGGCTGAAGCATCTGGGGATGAAGCGAAGGCAAGTTGAATATTAAAATAATTCGTAATTCGTAATTAAGTTTTTTAAGGGCGATTTTGCGTTAAATCGATCAAACTAGCTCGTGGTTTTTTGTTGTCAAGATTCAACTCTATGGACAAACCTTTTTTGTATGACCAAGACTTCTATGGCTGGACACAGCAGCAGGCTAAAGCGTTAGAGCAGAGGCTAGTTATGGAACTAGACTGGCAACACCTGCAAGAGGAAATTCAAGCTTTGGGGAGACAGGAATATCGGGAACTCGTGAGTCGTCTGAGTGTATTACTCGGTCATCTCTTGAAGTGGGAGTATCAACCCGAACAACGTTCTCGCAGTTGGTTTTTAACAATTCGAGAACAGCGTCGCGCCATCCATAGGCATCTGCGGCAGAACCCTAGCTTAAAGTCTCGAATCGAAGAAGCTTTGTTAGATGGCTTTGAAGCGGGAGTGGATTTGGCGCTACGAGAAACTAACTTACCATTACGAACTTTTCCAGAGGATTGTCCCTATTTATTTGATAATGCGATCGCAGACAATTTTCTGTGCGATACTCGTCAAGACTGGGAAGGATAATTCCTGCCATTTTTATGACGCTCATTTTTTATTTTGAGACACGTTATATTTGTTAATAAATAATATAAACTAGCTTTTCAAAATTTTGGAAATCACAGCTTTGCTGTTTTTGAACATTTTGAACATATATATTGTAGTACAGCTTGTTATCTTGAAACTTGAAGAAAGATCCTACTATGGGTAACTGCTCATGTTTAAGTCTGAAAACTATTCTGTTAAGTTTATATTTTCCATTTGTAATTTTATAGACATCAAGAATTATTTCTAATCAATTGCAACAAGATAGATTCAAGACTTTGTAATGCAGCGTTTGTGGTGCGTTGATGTTCTTCAAAATTACGTTGATGTTGTTCTTGACTTTCTCTTAATTCAAGTAACACATCATCCAGGATTGCACTACGACCCAGCACACGGTCTACGTTGTTGGTTAGTTCTCTTACTTCTTGACTTAGTTCATCCAGTTGTGACTGAGTGTTAGCTTGTCTGATAGTTAAATTATCTAACTGGTCTTGGGTGTTAGCTTGTCTTTCAGCTAAACCCAGTATTATTTGTTCAATACGTTCTAAGCGGTTAGGAAAAGGTGTGTCACTCATTTGCTAGTTCTCTTGCTTTCACAATTTTACTTTTAAACGGCTTATCAATAAAAATGTCGCCTAACCTGTATTTCCCGACATTATTTCCACAACCATTAACTTATTTATCAAATACTTGACATCTTTAGCAGCACATCTTAATAATTTCTAGCCTAGTGTGCCGAATCGTATCGACACCACACACCCGAACATTGAAAAGCGCATAACTTCGTTGACTGGTGTCGATTGCTTACACGGCAAGGTTTCTAGCCTGTGAAAATTAGTAATTATTGATAAATTTTCAGATTTATTGACAATTTAGCTTGACTATATCATCACGGTAGTACATCAAAGTATCATAGAACAAAATGTTTTCCAGGAAAAAATCTAGGTTTAAATGCTTGAATCTCTTCTTTTATGATTTTAATTAATAGTACCTATAAAAGCAATCTTATATTTTTCTATACTAAGAATTTTTTCTATTTCATCTAATCGCTCTAACTTGGATTTCAGGTTATTAATACAAATATGATTAGGTATATTAATTTCAGAATTACTTGAGATTTTTTCATTTCCTTCCTCAAATCTTGTTTCAAGGATGCAATCTCTTCTTGCCACGTTATCGTCAACATACTGTTTACCCTGTTTCGATGCTTACTTACTTGATATTTACAGTATGTCCATTATGGTTAAATATCTAACAATAGCCTCATAACACCACCAACCCTCTGTCTGGTAAGCCTTTAGCCACTTGCCCATGAGCAAGACGATACGCTAATTTTGGCTGAGTTAGAGGTTCTGGTAGAAATACATAACGGCTGCACAAACTAAGTCCGTCTGCATGGACTCCAGCAAGTTGAAACCCACGGAGGTGGATTTTGTTTGTATAGCTGCGATTTCTAATCGCCAGTGATAGGGTATTTTACTGGCAGTTAAGCAATAAATGGTTTTAAAATGGTGCAATCTTAAATGATTTGAGGGTGCAGCTATGTCGCTACGCAATGAGCCTTTAGATTGGCAACTTGAAACAAATAATCCTTATATACCAATTTATCATCAAGGGAATTTGGTGGGATTTTTTAAACCAGAATATGCCAGTGAAATTATTAAAATTTTAAATGAAGAAGAAGTTTTAAAGAAAGCTCTGAAAATGGCTTGTACTGATTTAATTAAAAAAATCGGTGGCGATACCAGAAAAGTCAATTATTTAATGGAAAAATATGTAAAAACTAGTGAACGTCCGAAGCATGGAACTAGAGCGATCGCAGTTTTACTTGATGATAGACAAAAAGAGCTTGACTTGAGTAATCAGGAATTTGCTAAATTTTGCGATACCTTTAAATTATCTCCGACTGAACTAAATAATATCTATGCTGGAGAAGCATTTGATGATAGTTTGTTAGCGCCCTTATCCCGTATATTAGGGATGGCAAAAGAGCAATTGCTGAAAGTGCGAGATGGTTCTGAAGAAACAAGTAACACATGAACAGTAAATCAAAATTTTCAAATGATATAAAATTGTGAAAACAGACATCATCTTTTATCGGCTGTTTCAAGAATTCCCTGATGTCTTTTTTGAACTAATTGGTAATCCTCCAGAATCAGCTAGCCTTTATCAATTTTCATCAGTTGAAATCAAACAAACAGCCTTCAGAATCGATGGTGTGTTTCTGCCTACACAAGGAAGCGAGAACCCAATTTACTTTGTTGAAGTGCAATTTCAAGCAGATGGGGAAATTTATTCACGGCTAATTGCAGAAATATGTTTATACCTCCGTCAGAATCAACCATCAAATGACTGGGGTGCTGTGGTTTTATACCCAAATAGGAATGTAGATACAGGAGATATTAAACATTACCGTGAGTTTTTCACAAGTGGGCGCGTCAGGCGCATTTATTTGGATGAATTAGGTGAAGGTGCATTGCTTCCAATTGGCATTGCAACTGCTAAATTAGTAATTGCAAGTGACGATATAGCGATCGCACAAGCAAGGGAGTTGATAGACAGAACCAAGTCAGAGATAAGCTCACCACCAAAACAGCAGCAATTATTACAATTTATAGAAACTATTTTGGCTTACAAGTTTCCCACAATGAGTAGGGAGGAGATGGAGGAAATGTTTGGCTTGAGCGAGTTAAAGCAAACCAGATTTTATCAAGAAGCCTTTCAGGAAGGTGTTGAACAAGGTAAGGTTCAAGGCATTGAAGAAGGTAAGGTTCAAGGCATTGAGCAAGGTAAACTCAAAGCAGTACCAGCAATGTTAGCAGCCGGGTTGACTGTAGAACAAGTAGCACAGGCGCTAGATTTGAGTGTCGAAGAAGTCAGACAAGCCGCTCAGTAGGATTCTTCTGATCAAGGAGTAGAGGAATTGGTGGACTACAACATAGGAACTATGAGTTTCAAAGATACAAAAGTTTATCAAGAAGCATTTGAAGAAGGGCATTTGGAAGGTTTAGTGCAATCAGTAACTCGTCTATTAGATTTAGCTTTAACTATTGAGCAAGTTGCGGAGGGATTAGGTTTAACCATAAACCAAGTTCAAAACGCAAAAGCTTATCATGATGCCATGCAAGAAGGAGAGCGTAGAGCCAAATTAAAATTAATACCCACCTTATTAAAATTGGGGGTGACTGTGGAACAAGTGGCAGAGGCATTCAGTTTCAGTGTAGAAGAAGTCAGACAAGTAGCACAAAGTCAGCCTTGAGATAGATGTGGTAAATTTTATCTGTGGCTTAAGCCAAATTTGGTTTGCGGTTCCCGAGACTCGATCGCAACGAATTTATAGTTAATTTTTGTTAATATTAGAGGCGGTGTTAGTACTTCGTCCT
>CAXUOL010000018.1:0-14250 GCA_964252435.1 uncultured Nostoc sp. | reverse complement strand
ACGAATTTATAGTTAATTTTTGTTAATATTAGAGGCGGTGTTAGTACTTCGTCCTCAACCACCCACTCCCTACCTGAGAGAAACTTAATGCTGCGACTAGAACATATAAGTAAAATTTATCCCACAGGCGAAGTTCTCAAAGATATCAACTGGGAAGTTAAACCAGGCGATCGCATCGGCTTAGTCGGTGTCAACGGTGCTGGAAAATCTACCCAGCTAAAAATCATCTCTGGGGAAATTGAACCCACCGCAGGCGAAATTATCCGTCCTAATAGCTTACACATAGCCTACCTCAACCAAGAGTTTGAAGTAGACCCTACCCGCACCGTTAAAGAAGAATTTTGGACTGTCTTCAAAGAAGCCAACGAAGTACAGTTATCTCTGGCGCACATACCACGAGAGATGGAAACGGCTAGCCCAGAGGAACTGGATCGACTGATAGATAAGTTGGATCGCTTGCAGCGCAAATTTGAAGCCTTGGATGGCTACAACTTAGATGCACGCATCGGGAAAATTTTACCAGAGATGGGGTTTGGGTTAGAAGATGGCGATCGCCTCGTCAGCGCCTTCAGTGGTGGTTGGCAAATGCGGATGAGTTTAGGTAAAATCCTGCTGCAAAAACCCGACTTGTTGCTGCTGGATGAACCGACTAACCACCTAGATTTAGAAACCATTGAGTGGTTGGAAAATTACCTCAAAGGGCTGATTACGCCGATGGTAATAGTCTCCCATGACCGGGAGTTCCTTGACCGCCTCTGCACTCAAATTGTGGAAACTGAACGTGGCGTTTCCAGTACTTACCTTGGTAACTACTCGGCATATTTGTCACAAAAAGCTGAAAGTCAGTCAGCACAACTTAGCGCTTACGAACGTCAACAGAAAGAATTAGAGAAACAGCAAACCTTTGTTGATCGATTTCGCGCCAGTGCTACCCGCAGTACTCAGGCAAAAAGCCGGGAAAAGCAACTCGAAAAAATCGAGCGGATTGAAGCACCCATTGCTGGGGTAAGAACTCTACATTTCCGTTTTCCGCCTGCACCTCGCAGTGGACGCGAAGTAGTAGAAATTCAAGATTTAACTCATCTTTATGGTGATAAAATTTTGTTTTTGGCAGCAAATCTCCTGATTGAAAGAGGCGATCGCATTGCATTCCTTGGCCCCAATGGTGCTGGAAAATCTACCCTTCTGCGCGTAATTATGGGTATGGAACAACCCACAGAAGGTAGCGTGAAATTAGGGGATCATAACGTTATTCCCGGTTACTTTGAGCAAAATCAAGCTGAAGCCTTGGATTTGAAGAAAACTGTCATGGAAACTATTCATGATGAAGTTCCAGATTGGGATAATCAAGAAGTCCGCACGCTTTTGGGACGCTTCTTATTTAGTGGTGACACTGTATTTAAGGCAGTTGGGGCATTAAGTGGAGGAGAAAAAGCTCGTCTGGCGTTGGCAAAAATGCTCTTACGTCCCGCGAACTTACTAATTTTAGATGAGCCGACAAACCACCTAGATATTCCAGCTAAAGAAATGCTGGAAGAGGCGCTCCAAAACTATGATGGCACGGCAATTGTAGTCTCTCATGACCGCTACTTTATTTCTCAAGTAGCAAATAAAATCGTCGAAATTCGTGATGGAGAATTCCGCGTCTATTTAGGAGATTATCATTACTATCTCCAGAAAATCGCCGAAGAAAAAGAACAGGCAAAGTTAGCTGCAATAGAAGCCGAAAAAGCAGCGAAAAAAGCTGCTAAAGCTGCTAAAGCTTCCACAAAAAGGAAATAAGGTATTGGAAAATGCCTTAGTAGTAGTGCGAAAACACTACTACTAAGTAATCACTCGTTAATAGCGCTCAAAAACATCATAGAAAAATTACTAAAAATTAAAAATCTTTCAAAACACTGCAAGTCATTCATAAAAGAAATTAATAAGCAAAAATTCACTTGCGGCGTGGATTAGCAATGGTATCATTCGGGTATTACAAAAAGTAAAGGGCAATTTTACTATGACCAAAGCACCTGTTGCTCCTGTGGTGCTAGTCATTTTAGACGGATGGGGCTACTGCGACCAAACGCGAGGAAACGCCATTATTGCTGCTAAAACTCCCATTGTGGACAGTTTATGGGCAGCTTACCCGCATACCCTCATCCACACATCAGGAAAAGCCGTAGGGTTGCCAGAGGGTCAAATGGGCAACTCAGAAGTTGGTCATTTGAACATTGGTGCTGGGCGAGTGGTACCGCAAGAACTGGTACGCATCTCCGATGCGGTCGAAGACGGTTCTATTGCCTTAAATCCAGCACTTGTCAAAATTTGCCAGGAAGTTCGTTCTCTCAATAGCAAGCTGCATCTAGTCGGGCTTTGTTCTGAGGGAGGGGTACATTCGCATATCACCCATCTATTCGGACTACTTGACTTAGCCAAAAGCCAGCAAATTCCAGAAGTTTGTATCCACGCTATCACCGATGGTCGTGACACCGCCCCAACTGACGGTGTAAGAGCGATCGCACTGCTACAAGATTATATAGACCGCATAGGAATTGGGCGGATAGTCACCCTCAGCGGTCGCTACTACGCGATGGATCGCGATCACCGCTGGGATCGGGTCAAACGCGCCTATGACATGATGATACAAGATAGTGTTGGTAATGGTCTCAAGGCTGTGGAAGTATTGCAAGCATCTTACGACCAAGGGATAAAAGATGAATTTGTCAACCCAATCCGAATTGCACCAGGCGCAATCCAACCAGGGGATGGGGTGATATTTTTCAACTTCCGCCCCGATCGCTCCAGACAACTGACTCAAGCTTTAGTTAGTCCCAAATTTGACGGTTTTGAAAGGCAGCAAATCACACCGTTGTCCTTTGTCACCTTTACGCAGTATGATTCAGACTTACCCGTGGCTGTAGCTTTTGAGCCTCAGAATCTCAGTAACATTCTGGGAGAAGTTATAGCCAATCATAGTTTGAATCAGTTCCGCACCGCCGAAACAGAAAAATACGCTCACGTCACCTATTTCTTTAATGGGGGTCTGGAGGAACCTTTTCCCGGAGAAGATCGGGAACTGGTAAGTAGCCCGATGGTAGCGACTTACGATCACGCCCCAGCGATGTCAGCAGTAGCAGTTACAGATGTAGCGATCGCTGCGATTCAAAAGGGTAGGTATTCTTTAGTTGTGATTAACTATGCCAATCCAGACATGGTAGGGCATACTGGTCAAATCGACGCTACCATTACAGCAATTGAAACAGTTGATCGCTGTTTGGGACGCTTGTTAGAAAGCGTTATCAAAGCTGGCGGCACAACAATTATTACTGCCGACCACGGTAACGCTGAGTATATGCTAGATAATCAGGGTAATCCCTGGACGGCTCACACGACTAATCCAGTCCCCTTCATCTTAGTGGAAGGAGAGAAAGTCAAAATCCCTGGATATGGTACAAATGTCGAACTGCGAAGCGATGGCAAGCTATCCGACATCGCCCCTACAATTCTAGAGATTTTACAGCTACCTCAGCCACCAGAAATGACCGGGCGATCGCTGCTGAAAACAGCAGAATACGAGTTGCAACGTACTCGCACCCCCGTGCAAGTAGGGCTGTAAAAGCGTTAAGAGTGAAGAGTTAAGAGTGAAGAGTGACTAATTAAGAGTTAATAGTGAAGAGCGATCAATCTAAAACTTTCCTAACTCCTAACTCCTAACTCCTAACTCCTAACTTCTGTTTTTTAAAACTTGTTATAAATGAGATTCCTACCATGACAATTAATAATATCGTGCAAGGCATTTGGGCATTTTCCGCCACTGGTTTGATTATCTTAGTTTTACTGCATAGTCCTAAAGGTGATGGCATTGGAGCCATTGGCGGACAAGCCCAGCTATTTAGCAGCACCAAAAGTGCAGAAAATACCTTAAACCGAATTACTTGGGCATTGACAGTCATTTTTATGGGTTTAACAGTAGTTTTAAGTGCTGGTTGGCTACCTAAATAAGGATAGGTAAATGGGGAGAATAACCCAAAACCCGATACTTAACACCTTAATAAATTTAATTTCACGACGGTTAATTACAGCTCTTGCCTTTTTTATTGGCACAGGGCTGTTAATCGTTTTTACTAATCTCCAGTCGAGTGATGGGTTTACAAGAATACCAAAATCTGTATATTCAGAATTAATAATCTCTCTCCCTCCATCATCTCCCCTAAAATCCCATCCCCTACCGCCCACACTTGCACAGTGGCAAGATAGCACTAACAGTGGTAACTACTTTTCCCAAGTCACAACAACCCAAGTTGGTTATTTAGTCTGGTCGCAATTTCCTGTTCGAGTTTACGTAGAACCACCAAAAGCCGTTAACGAAAAACAAGCTCAAGCATGGGTTAACGGTGTCTTGCAGGGTGTACAGGAATGGAGTACTTATTTACCTTTAACAGTAGTCGAACAGTCCGAAATTGCTGATATTACGATTATGCGAAAAGCGCCACCTCTACAAATTTCGCCTGGTAGTAATATACCCCGTGCGCGATCGGCACAAACTACTTACGAGTTATACCCCAGCAACAAAATTTTATCCCACCGCTTCACCATCTTGCTAAGTCCTAGTCAAACAGGTGAGTATCTCATTGCAGCTACCCGCCACGAATTCGGTCATGCGCTGGGAATTTGGGGTCATAGTCCGCTACAAACTGATGCTTTATACTTTTCTCAAGTTCGTAACCCGTCGCCTATTTCTCCCAGAGATGTCAATACTCTAAAGCGGGTTTATGAACAGCCAACTACTTTGGGATGGTCTTTAGTAGATAATTCAGCGACTTAATTTTATGGTATTGCTGAGTTAAAATATGAATATGTTTTGTGTAAAAAATCAAAATTTAAGATTAAGGCAACCAATTTTTATCTAAAATTTGCTCTAAGGTATAAGGACATAATTCAGGTAAATTGGTTAAATTTGTTTTAGCCTTAACATAATCTAAGGCATTGCTATAAATTATGCTGAAATTCTCTTCTAAATGATTGCGTAAATTGGCACTTAAATCTTCATTTAGTTGGTTCCGAAAACTAATAATTTCCGCAGCCCAATGATTAGCATTTCTTGGCTTTTCTAAATCCCAATATTGAGAAAGTAATAAATGTCTAATAATCTGTTCCAATAGACTTCTGACTCGCCTTTTTTCGTTTTTCGCCAAATCTTCCAGTTCTTCTATTAAGTTTTCATAGTCAACTTCTGCTAATTGTCGATTTTTGAGACATTTGATAGTCTCCTCTAACCATTGCAGATAATTGGATTCATATAATGTTTTTATGTCGATGATTGCAGTCATTTGTTGATTTTGTAGCTTGAACTTACTTTTATATTAACTAATATATTAATTTTTGCCGATAATTACCCAGATCCCCGACTTCTTGAAGAAGTTGGGGATCTAATATCCGGCTTAGGTAAGTGATATTCCACCCTACTAGTCTGTCAAGTTTAAATTGATGAGTAAGCAAGTTTGTAGTAAAGACTTTAGTCATTATTTTCTAAGCACTAAAGTCCTTACTACAAACTCTTAAAGCTAGCTTGAGAAAGTACTACATATACTTAAGATTTTTCACAAATAAAATCGGATTGCTATATTTCAATACGGTTCAGTTAAGGCTAAATCACCCCTACGCTCTACGACTTAGTGGTAGAGGTCGCTGTGCTAAAACTCCTTTATAAAGTTCTTCCAACAGACTAATATTTTTACTAAGGGTATAGCGGTCTAATACACGCTGTCTAGCTTTTTGCCCCAGTAGGGTTGTTAACTCTGGATGGTCTTGCAACACTGGCAAGAGGGTTCTCAATTGCGATCGCGCTGTTTTGGTACTAATAACGATACCTGCACTCTTTTCCAATACTTCTCCATCTGCACCCACATCTGTTGCTAAACAAGCCAAACCACACGACATTCCTTCTAACAGAGATAGGGACAAACCCTCTACCAATGAAGGTAAAACAAATACATCTGCGCCTCGCAAAATTTCGATGCGTCGGTCTTCATCAGCGACAAATCCCAACCAGATAATGCCATATTCTGAACCATAAAACGGCTCTAAGGAAGACTTTAAAGGGCCATCGCCAACAATTAGTAACTTACTACCAGGCGCCATTGCCGACTGCTTCCAAGCGCGGAGGAGAGCTTCGACATTTTTTTCTGGTGCTATGCGACCCTGATAGACAAACAAGCGTTCGGCTTTAAATTCTGCTTTGATTTGAGAAAATCCTGGAGAATACTTGGCGGTATCAACACCATTGGGAATTACGGCAATATTTTCTTCCCTTACCCCCATCCCTGCCAATAATTCTCGCTGAATTTGAGAAAATACAATCACGCGATCATAGTTAACTAAAAAAGGCGCGTAGAGCTGATAAGCCAAAAGTTGTGTTCCCGATACCAGCTTTGCCCCCTTGCCAGCAAATGGTGTGTGAAAAGTGGCAACTAAGGGCAACCTCAGTTCCTCACAGATTTCTGGTAGAAAAAAGTCTAGAGGAGATAATGTCAAGGAAGCATGGACTACATCTGGTTTGATTTCCCGCAGCGAATCGGTTAAAACTTTGGTGGCTTTAAAAGTGGGAATTGTGTAAACCTGGGACTTGTAAATGAAAGGTAGAGAAACCTCTCGAAGATTTGGCCAATTATCAGGTTCAGACTCTTCCTGGGCGAAGTGAAGAAAGCTAACTTGATGTCCCCTATCTAGCAAGGCATTTGTAATTTCTCGACTATAGGTGACATTGCCGCAAAAAGGTGATTTTTTTCCAATCCAGGCTATACGCATTCTTTATTTAGCTGTAAGAAAAGCAGGTTTAATCTTATTACTTGTGTGTCCTTTGTGATTTTCCTTTTATCTAGCTATACTTGCTGATTTTTTTATTATTAAAAATTTCCACAACTTTCTACCAGTTTAAAAAGCTTCTTGTCAGCTAATTAAACCAGTGGATTTATGGCTTTATTTATTTTAGTTATAAGTTGTTAATTTATTATATTTAAACAACTTATTCTGACTAATGTCAGATTCATATCCGGCAAGTATGTGATAAATTTTCACTGGCAACAGTTTACCATGAACACAAAAGCTTTAAGTAAATTATTAATTACGTCAAGGTAATAATTAATAACTCCTGTTAGCTGATAACTACTTGTGGGAGTTATACCAGGTTAATATACCTCCTGAAAAGACGATCGCAGCTAATCCCAAAAAAACTACCTGTAATCCCAGAAAGGTTTCTGCGACACCAGCTAATGCTAAAGGTAAGGAAAGGGCAATATTAATTACATTGTTCTGCAAGCCAAAAACTTTACCACGCATTTCTGGAGGTGTTTCTGTTTGGATTGCAGTTTGCATGGGAATTCCCACTAGTGCCCCAAAGATACCTAAGAGCGTCACCAGTAACAAGACGAGCCACAGTTGAGTTGTAAATACTGACAGACCAATCAGGGATGCGGCCATACCCATACAACCACACAGACTTAGCTGAGTATAGGAGAAGCGTTGACCAAATTGACCGAGAATTGTTGCTCCACCAGCGATACCAACACCGCCAGCTGCTAGTAAAAAGCCGAACTGGGAAGCTTTCATGTTGGGAATGATTTCCGCCATCCGAACGGCTAGAACAGTTAATGCTGCAAAAACAGAAAACAAGATAATCAGTTGAAGCAAAGCATTGCGGACACGCTGATTTGCTTTGAGATAGGCAAAACCGTCTCGCAAGTCAGAGAATACGTGAGGGAATTCTGTATCATCGGGGTGGTGTTTTTCCTTAGTTGCCAGGAGGAACAAAATTAGTCCAGCGATCGCATAACTGCCACCAACTAAAAGTTCTTTGCCCAAACTACCACTACCACCAATTTGCAGCCAAAGTCCATCAGCGATCGCTAACAAAGGTTCTCCAACAGCAAACCCAACAATCACCGATGCCATCATCGTTGTCGTATAAAGCGAATTAGCCGAGAGTAAATGCTGTTCTTCTACTATTAAGGGAATTGCCGCCTGTTCTGCCGGGGCAAAAAACTGCGTTAAAGTCGAAACTAAAAAAGTCACACCCAAGATGATTACAAAACCCACTGGCAGCAATCCTATGGGTTTCCAATCATGAGTCAACCACAGCAGGAAGGGAATTGACAAAACTAGGATACCGCGCCAAATATTCGTTGCTACCAGTACAGCCTTTTTCGACCAGCGATCGACAAACACACCAGCAACGGAACCAAACAATACGGCTGGAATAGTAAAAGCCATCATCAAGACTGATACCCAACCACTAATACTCTGATTGCTTCCTTGAAACTGAGTATTAATCAAGGCAATCATCAGCACCAAATAAACTTTATCTGCTAGTTGGGAAAAAACTTGACCGCCCCAAAGAGCCAAGAAATTAGGATTTTTTAGTACAGGTAAAAATCCTAGCTGTTTTACATTCCCTGCAATAGCTTCTCCACCTGAACCAGAGGCATCTAATTTCGGTAATTCTTTTTCTGGAATAGTGGCTACTGGCAAATTCTGCCCATTACGAACGCCATTGCTATCTACCTCAGCAGTGGTTAATTTGTCCTCAGATTGTGTTTCTGATTGACTTGGAAGATCAGTTTTTGGGATCTCCGCTGTCCAATTTTGATCGTTTTTAGAAACATCTTTTGGGGACATTTCTTGGCCATTTATTTGACTAAGTGTAGACTTGGGAACAGCGCTCAAGTGATTCCTGACTATAGGATCTGATACCCTATTCTGTTTTTTGGCGAGGCTTGGTGACAAAGGCAGGATTTTTTTATCCAAATCAGACGGTTGCATCATGGTTGGCAGCAAAATAAGAGTCGATCAAGGTAGCAGAGCGAATAGGGCGGCCTAATTGATACTGAGCATACTGGCGCAAAATCTGCTCAACAGATAACCAGTCATAATCTCTAGCACCATCAATTTGCATTATCTCTGGTTGTGACAGATGTTGAAGCAAAGCTAGTTCCATAGCACCCAGACGGCAAGAAATCACAGGTATTTCTTGCCGATGCACAACAATTGTTTGGGCATTGGGCATTGGGAATGGGGCATTGGGTATTGGGAATGAGGCATTGGGCACAGGGAATTGGTTATTAATCTCCCCCTGCTCCCTTGCTCCCCTGCTCCTCTGCTCCTCTGCCCTTATCTCCCTTTCCCCTTCTTTTCGTAAACGTTCCCTAGCTTCTAAGGAAACTGTTCCACCCGCAGGGATGCTAAATCCTACCTGCCAGTTGGGGTCTGTGAAGTCTGGCTTAAGAGAACGTTGAGATAGGCAGCAGATTTGCACTTGTGGCGTCAGTCCTGCTAAGGCTAAAAGGTGAAAGACAGCATGAGCCAGATGAGCCAAAACACCAGATGGATTTGTACTTGACACCGCCTCTAAGCGATGGAGATGTTCATTGAACAAATCATAAAGTTCTTCTTGGGGTTGTTCGCTCAAAGCTTCACACAGAACTATTTCTGCTAAATATTGACTTGCAGCCAGTTTTCCCAAATCTTTAGCTAAACCAGGATAGGTTTTTAACGTCTGTGCTTGAGTAATTTTATCAAGCGATCGCCCTTTGGCAATCAATAGTTCATTCACAACGAACATTCCACTCCTACCGCCCAGGCTGGAGTTGTGCTTACGTGACCCTGGAGCCACGGCTCGAATTAGACCGAATTCTCGTGTCAAAATCGTCACTATTTTATCCGATTCTCCCAGTGCCTGGGTTTTAAGATTAATACCAGTTGCTTTGTAGGTTCTACTCATTAGTCATTAGTCACTAGTCATTAGTAGTTATTAATCATTGGTCAAGGGTCATTAGCTTAGGACAAATGACAAATGACAAAGGACAAATGACTATTCACCCTTTCCCAGGTTATCGCGCTGGCGGATCAAATCCATACCGCGAGATGTCCCTAATCTAGTAGCACCCGCTACGATTAAGTCTAGGGCTTGATTGATAGTGTGAATACCACCTGAAGCTTTAATTCCTACCCTTTCTTTTGCCAATTCTTGCAAAAGTCGCACATCTGCCACAGTTGCACCACCATTCCAACCTGTACTAGTTTTTAAGAATGCTGCTCCTGCCTCCATAGCTATTTCAGCAGCTATTTTTTTCTCTGCATCTGTCAACAGGTTAGTTTCCAAAATTACCTTGACCGTTTGCCCAGTCTCTTCACAAATTTCGGCAATCTCTCGGTGGACTTTTTCAGTTTTGCCAGCTTTTAACCAGCCCAAGTTCATGACTACATCCAACTCAGTGGCACCACTATCTGCCGCTTCTTGAGCTTCATACAGTTTCACTGCTGAAGTCGTTGCACCAGAAGGAAAGCCTATCACTGTACAAACTTTCGGGTTTTTACCGTGGAGGAGTTCGACTGCTTGCTTTACATGAGCAGGGAACAGACAAACCGCCGCAAAGTTAAATCTATATGCTTCTTCACACCATTGCTCAACCTGCTCTGGAGTAGCCGTTGGCGTTAACAGGGAGTGATCGATAAATGGCGCAATATCAATGTCTGGATAGTCTGCTGCCATCGTGTCTTCTGCCAGTGATTGATTATTAAACTTTATAAAAAATTAAAACATTTCTTATATATATATTAAACCACATTTATTACGAGTTTATCCTGAAAACAAGCTGCTGAATTGTCTTTAATATTGGCTTTACAGATATCCCAGAATTACTACAAGTATTTAAGTTAACGCTAAGTAGTAGTAATACTAGGAATATTAACAGTGTTTTTTACACTATTTATTAAGAAGTTAATAATAGTTTGAGCCAATGCCTGCGATGCTAAATATGGGACACCATTACCAATAGTTTTAAACATATTAGTGAGTGACATATTTTCTGGAAGTACAAAATTTGCAGGCAAAGATTGGATAGCTAAAGCTTCTGCTACAGAAATCCGCCGGATTTTGTAAGGATGCAAATGTACTTCATTATTTCCATAGCAAGCTGTCGGAGAATAACGCCATCTATGCAGACGCTTGAAAGACTTTTTAGAATCATCTCCTTCATCAATAACAGCAAATCTTGTGATACCTGTCCTTGGTTGAAAATAGTTTTCAGTATTGGGATGTTTCACAACGTTATTTTTTCTAAACCAGTATTCAACTGTTAATTTTTCAGGTATATCATCAGGACAAGGTATTAGAGAATTTTCTTGGAATGGTTCACACTTACGCCAGGGATAAGCAAAAACTTTTTCGTGAGGATATAAAATATAATTATTCCAAGGAAAACACCTCTCACTTAGTAACTTTTCAGTACCGACTTTTATTCCTATCTCCTGAAGAAAACTATTTTTGAAACCAATTAGAATAATTCTTTCTCTATCCTGAGGGACGCCATATTCGATAGCATTAATTAACCGCTCTGTTAATATATAGCCTGCTTCGTGTAATTGTTGTTTGAGCGATTCAAAAAATAAACGATGTTTTGTTGTCTTCCATAAACCTTTAACGTTCTCAAATAAAAATAAATCTGGAAGATTGCGGCAAATTAATTCAATATATGAAGCGGAAAGTTTGCCATTATCTCCTACACTGCCTCTATTTTTTCCACCAATAGAAAAATCAGGACAAGGAGGCCCACCAATGAAACCAATTATATTATGAGATTTGCGGCAGTCTTTGACTAATTCTTGCAGGTGTTGTGCTTGTTTTCCGGCAATAAGTTTTGTTACATCTGCTGCTTCACCGTGATGATATCCATATTCAGGCGATCGCATTTTCAGAACTTCCCGTGAATAGCGATAGGCGGCGATGAATGGGGCGAAGATTTCATTGACATAAACAATATTAAAACCGCTGGTTTCAAAACCTAAATCTAGGAAACCTGAGCCAGCAAAAAAAGAGAAAATACAAGGGCGATCGCTCATTGAATTACTAGTACGAAAAAAAACTATTATTAGTATTCAGATTCTCGGAAAATGGGTTATGTGCGTAACTTATATGAGAGAGTTAATACTAACTATACCAAGTTGGTTTACAAGGGTTGGTAAAACCTAATGTACTTAGGGTTTCTACGTAAGTAACAATCAAGAAATAACAATTGAAAAACTGCTTAAATAGTAAAAAAAATTTACAGTTCACCTAAGTATTACATTTCAAAGTTTACTCAATCTTTAAAAAAAATACCTGACATAAAAAGAGTCTAGAGTCACAATTAAATATAGGGGTTTACAAGCCCAAATGATATTCCAGACAAATATTTGTCATTAAATAAAAACCGGGGTATTTTGGACTAAATTTTTATGCGGATTTTAATTTACTCCTACAACTACTATCCAGAACCGATTGGTATTGCCCCACTGATGACTGAATTAGCAGAGGGATTAGTGAAACGCGGGCATGAAGTGCGTGTAGTTACCGCTATGCCCAACTACCCTGAGCGGCAAATTTACCAGGAATATCGGGGCAAATGGTATGTCAACGAATACAAAAATGGCGTTCAAATTCAACGCAGTTACGTTTGGATTCGTCCACAACCCAACCTATTAGATAGGGTGTTATTAGATGCTAGTTTCGTCGTCACTAGCTTTGTACCCGCCCTCATCGGTTGGCGCCCAGATGTGATTCTCTCAACATCGCCATCCTTGCCAAGCTGTGTACCAGTTGCTCTTTTAGGATGGTTACGTGCTTGTCCTGTAATTTTAAATCTACAAGATATCTTACCAGAAGCAGCCGTCCATGTCGGTTTACTGAAAAATAAATTACTTATCCGGTTGTTTACATTATTGGAAAAATTTGCCTACCGCACAGCTACTAAAATTAGCGTCATCGCTGATGGGTTTGTAGGCAATTTGCGATCTAAGGGCGTAGAAGCTGACAAAATTGTGCAAATTCCCAACTGGGTTGATGTAAATTTTATCCGTCCTTTGCCTAAAGAAGATAACGCTTTCCGCGCAACACATAATCTAAACGGCAAATTTGTAGTACTGTATTCTGGTAACATTGCCCTAACCCAAGGCTTAGAAAGCGTCGTCAAAGCTGCTTCTGTCTTGCGCCATATCCCAGATATTGTCTTTGTTATTGTTGGAGAGGCAAAAGGTCTACAGCGATTGCAACAGGAATGTCTAGACTGCGGTGCAGATAATGTGTTGTTACTGCCATTTCAAGCCCGCAAAGATTTACCACAAATGTTAGCAGCTGCAGATATTGGTTTAGTGGTGCAAAAGAAAAATGTTGTATCCTTCAATATGCCGTCAAAAATTCAAGTGCTACTTGCTAGTGGAGGGGCCTTAGTTGCTTCTGTACCCGACAATGGTACGGCAGCAAGAGCCATTAGGCAAAGTGGCGGCGGAGTTATCGTTCCTCCAGAAGATCCCCAAGCTTTAGCGATGGCAATTTTAGATTTGTACCAAAACCCCGAAAAAGTCAAAACTCTGGGTTACAAAAGTCGCCAATATGCCGTTGAGCAATATGCCTTTGAGCAAGCTTTAAATCAGTATGAGTCCTTGTGTTACTCATTGACAGCAGAACGTAGAACAATTCAGTCTACAGGCATAGTTACGAAACAAGAAGTTTAATCTTTGCAGCAAAGTTATGTTGCATCTGGAGAAATTGCAATTATGCCCTCATATCTAAGTAACAGAAGATATTGAGGGTAACTAATTTGACTATTGAAGAAGAATTCAGAAGTCAGAATCAATTAGTGGGGGATTCAAACCCGACCCATTGCCCTGTCAATCCTACGGATTGAATCGGTTGTAGGTCAATTCGTCAACGAGAGAAAAATTCATCTTATCGCCTCCCTTCATTTAACCCGTGGGCAATCGAAGACTTGTATTTAATAGCACTTAGTAATACGCATATAAAAATCGTACTTTTGCTAGACCAGTCATTAATATGCTGTGTTGTATCGTAATTTTTAGCAGACAGACAGTATAAAGCGTAGATGTATAGTTAACTGCAAATTACTAGCTTTACATTGCTATGCTGTTTGATGAATCTGCGATTGTTTTCGCTGTCAATTCCTGCCGGAAAGCTATTGGTTGATTTATCGCTGCACAATAACCATCAGCTTTTCAGCTGTTGCGGATATCGAATATCTAAACAGCCAATTATCAAACTAGGCCCATAGACACCTGTTTTTTTGTTAGTATTCAAAAAAACCTATTGACACATTTGTCAGATCAATTGTTTGTTGTTTGTAAGTAAATGTCAACAATTGTTTCAAAAGGAAGAAAGCACCTGAGGTTTAATGACTGATTATTTCCAAGGAAATTTCCCATTGCAATCTGTCCCAC
>CAXUOL010000017.1:0-27712 GCA_964252435.1 uncultured Nostoc sp. | reverse complement strand
TTGAAATAAAAGTCGGTAAAACTAGCGTTTTCTAAATTACTTCTGTCCTAGACCCATTATAGTTGCTTTATCAAACAATTGTGGATAGCTGTTTTGCAAAATAGGACTGGTAGAGTCCGTAACGGGGTAAGACGCGATCGCCCTCAAAGCGAATTAATCCCAAACCTTCAAGCTTGTAAGTGTCAATAGGATTAAGAGAAATACCTTGCGTTGCCGCCAGAATTTCAGCATAGGTCTTTGCCAATCTAGGATTTTCTTGCAGTTTGATCCAGTGTCGCCATAAATGATAGCGGTAGATGCCACCATTGGCGATCGCTTCCTCTATTATTTCTTGCAGGGTCATTTCTTGAGACCTAAGATAGTACAAACTAATTTGAACTAGTGCTGGATGTCCTCCTACTAATGACATCACTTTGGCAAAATCTTTAGCTTTAAACGAGTCTAAACCATACCGCCTAGCTAAATCTTCTACTTGTGGTTGAGTAAAATCGTTCAGACGAATAGGTAGACCAATATTAAAAGGAGAGAGGTTAATATCCATAGAGATATAGTCTTCGGTTGAGTAAACCATTACTAACCTCAGTTTTTGCCACTTAGGATTGTGTCGTGCTTCCTCACACCATGACCTCAACAAAGCAAACAACTCTTGACAAATGTGAGGATATTCAAAAAAACGGTCAACTTCATTCAATACCAAAACCACTGGGTTTTGACATTGAACGAGTAAATAGTTTTCTAAGTAGAAGCCGCTACTCAAGTTGTACCCAATTTCTTCATTCCACTTTTCCTTGAGGTTTGGCTCAATACCTAACCCTGTTGCAATTTTCCAGCAAAGACGACGCAACAGTTTATTTAAATCAGTTAGACACTCACTATCAAATTGGTAGCAATTCAGATTCACAGTTTGATATCCAAGTTTCTGTGCAAAGGCACAAAGCCGCAACATAAGAGAACTTTTACCCATCTGTTTGGGGGATCTAATCCGAATCACGCAGCCACTAGTAGTTACTTCTCGATAAACTTTTCTCTCTAGTGGAGGACGTTCAATATAAAAGTGAGAATCTAAAGGTACGGGGCCATCCGGGTATGACCAAAGATTTTCTATCTGTTCAGTTTGTGTGTGATGTTCTTCGACAAATGAGGTTAATTCGGAATGTTGAGATAAATCTTTTTCTATATTTGCAATAGGCAATAATTCAGATTTTTCAGTCTCATTTGCTTTATTGACTATGGCGTAATCTTCGCTGTGTAATTCTAGATTAAAAGCGCTAAAGCAGAGTTTTATAGTTTTTTGATCTACACTTTCACTTAAAGACCATAATTTACTCAAAGTTCTAGTAGAAACATGAATGCGTGAGCTTATTTCTTCTAAACTCAAGTGTTCGCCTTTATTTTCTACTATCTCCACAGAAAGAATTGCTGATTGTAACCGTTTAATTCCTGTGGATGTTAGTACAACTCCCCGTTTGCGTTTAGTTTTATACATTGCTGTTCCAGATATTTATTATAAATGAGTGTCACAAGCAAGATTTTTTTTCTATCTCCATACTGAAACTGGAATTTGACGTAGAAATTTGTGATACACTATCATTTCATTTTTTTTTAAATCTATTGGAACTCTAATAAACTAAGTTACATTATACTAGCTTGATAGTAAACGCTGACATCAATTATCTATTTATCCTACTTTTCCCACTTTTCCCACTTTTCCTACTTTTCCACTCGCTGTTTTGATAGTTATCTTGCAAAAACTGTCTAGAGAAATGAAGTCCTTGTATTGACCTGAATTTATACAAATGTGATTGAATAAATAATGTAATGTTTTTAGTTTGTATAATTTATTACTTTATAATTGATGTGTTGTCAAGATATTATCGCTTCAGTAGACTCTAAATACTGAGTATTAATAGTTATGAAAATACTTGTAATCAAGACTTGGTTGAAAACTTGGCAGAAAGTATGCACAAGCAAAGTCCAAAGATATACGAATAGATGATGTATGATTTAGCGGTAATTTATACTTATTTATCACACAAGTAATGCAAAACTTATCTAACAGATGTATTCTGATTACTAGCTTCTACCAAGAAAAGGGAAGATTTTCTAACTGTCTTGATACCCATTGAGGAGTGAAAACACTCCGATAAATCGGATTTTTAACTCTCAGATAGCCGTTATAATTTCCTACCAAACCAGATAGCAACAGTTCTGTCTGTTCTTCACTATTATCGGCTAGTATCAAATTATCTATCGGGTTCCTATTCCTTAGTTCTTCTACTTGTAACACCTGTTGATAAATATTTAATAGTTTTCTTGCTTTGTGTTCGTCAAAAAATAAGCGATCTCTTATGGTACGTAGATGTTCAGGTTCATCTTGGAATTCCCAATGTTGAATAATGCGCGATCGCACCAATTGTTCTACCCAATATCCTTCAGCACCGTTCGGTATGGTAATCGTTCCTTTATAACTTTCTAAGGCAACTTGCACAACTAACTGACAAAGCTTTTGCGTGAGAAACGGCTGTCCACTTGTCCAATGAATAATATACAGCAATATTGCCTGTGGCTGGCTGAATACTTCTTCTAAACCTTCAGCTAAGGGCATAGCTTCATGTAATTGAAAGTCACATAACTTAATTGCTTGACCAATGTTAAAGGGAGTTCGATGTCGATCGGCAATTAGGTTAGATGGACTGGCTACACCAAACAAAGCAAAACCCAACCGTTGAAAGCTTGGGTTGTGTGCTTGCTGCTCATAACAGTAACGAATCCAGATAAAAAAATCGTTGACTGGGAAATTCAAACTTAGCAGGCTATTAATATTATCGATAAAGATGAAAATGCGATTATTTTGAACTTCTTTCAGCAACACCTGTTCAACAAATTGATACAGTCGTTGTACAGGATCAAACTCTGATTGTTGCTCCCACCAACTTTCAAAGTTAATCCGTTCTGTCAGATTTAACTTGTGAAACAAGCTGAAAATAATCCCTTTATACCATTGTATAGATGTAATTTGATTAGTACCTAATAGAGCTAAACTCAGATAAACACATATATAATTTTCTTTTTCTAAGCGATGAATAGTTCGGTGTAACAGAGAGGATTTGCCTGTTTGGTGGCAGTTGAAGACATAACAAAAATCTCCTGTTTTTAATCCAATATAAAGTTGTTCGTCTGCTTGACGGACTATATATGTAGAGTCATCATACTTCAGGCTACCACCAACCTGATATCTCATGGTCAAGTCAATTCCCATAAATAGGGATACTTGTACTTTTGTAACCGATACTATATTTAAACACAACAATACTTTGATATGATTTAACTATTATTCTCATTATTTTTACTGTTACTTAAGTTTTAACTGTCTTATGTTTACTTGTATTCTCTGATGGCGTTCGCCCTGTTTCATCACTTTCAGAAAATAGCTGAGCTGATTCCTAATTTTTATGCTATATGCCGAGCTTTCTCAATCATTGCACTTACTTCCTTTAAATTGTGTTTAAATTAAACTATAAGCAAAGCAAATTTTTTTGTTTTTTTAAGATAACTAAAGAGCAATCGCTCAAGAAGAAATAGTCCCCAAGTTAATCACAATATCATTTGCAGACTTATCTTCTCTTAGCTGAAAATAAAAATCAAGGAAAGTTAAGGCATTTAAGTAAATTCTTGAGATAGTTAAGACAGTTAATAAAAAAGTAAGTAAATTATGGTTTGAACTAAAAAATGAAAAAAATTTTTAACCTCATATTTTGCATCTGGAAACATAGATGCAAAAACCATGACTTTACAGTTTAACACCGGGAACTAGTCTAAGTCTCGGTAGTAAACATGGGTTGATAAATTAAAGTAATAAGGCAATTATTCTAAATCAAGGAAATGCGATTGTTACCTAGTAAAAAAAAGCCTAAATTTACTCAAATTTATAACTGAACTTGAGATTTCCTTTTTGACGTTTTGCTTTAGTAACTACTACATTTTTTAATTCATTAAGTGATTTTAAATGAGTCCCCCCACATGGAGTTGGATGAAGATTGCCAATTGTCACTACTCTCAAAGGTTTTCCTGGAGGTAAATTATTGGAGATATTAGACCAACGTACTGCTAATTCTTCAGGCGTAATTAGTGAAGCTTCTACACTGCTAACTTCATTTAAAGCTTCACTAATTTTTGTATTAACTTCAGCAATAAATGTTTCCGTATTTTCAAACGAAGGGCTTCCTTGAAACTCTACATAGGAACCATCTGGAAAATGATACCCTTTAACTGCAATTAAATTTTTATCAAGAGATTCGACTATAGTGTACATAAGATGTCCAGCTGTATGAGCCTTAGTATTCTGCATACGACGGGCTTCATCAACATATAAAGTTACTTCTTCGCCTTTTTCTAAAGATACAGATGAAAAATCTCCATAATGACGAACATTTCCATCTACAAAGCTTACGAAAGTGATTGGAAGCTGAACTCCTTTTGCTTCAATAGTGCCTATATCTGAGGGCTGACCACCACCCTGTGGATAAAACACAGTGCTATCAAGTACACAATAATAACCCCGTTCATCATTGGTAACATACTCAACATGAGCCTTATCAGTAAATTTATAGGTGTCTTCAAGATAAGTAAGTACTGTGGACATAGATAAATCTCTCTACTTGGCTTTAATAACGATTATTGAAAAAAAGACAATAAATCATGAATAAATAAACTATCTAAATACCCAGTTAATACTTAGGTTAAAAGCATTTTTACTACAACAGGTAAGTTCTTTTCAGTACTACCTTATTTCTCGATTAACTAGTGACGAACGTAAGCATTAATTAAGCTTATCGTCCAGAGATTTGGAAATCCTGACATTAAGTTAGAATGAAGGCATACAGTAGTCTAAATTTCAAGTTCTAGTGTATTCTAGCAATTGTATTAAGCTATTATAAGTTATCATAATCTGTGATGTCAATTTCGTCTCCTGTTAAAGTATGTTTGATTTTGACGATATTGACTATAGAAGTAGGATAGAAGGTAAAAACATATCCTTCTTCTATCGCTCCATAGTATACTTCTACATTTCCAGTTTCTAATTGCTTTCTAAGTTTACTCAATTGATTTTGACTAAGTTTTTCTCCGTCAAAAAATCTTTTGCCTGTTTCTAATTCCTGCATAGCTATACGCTTTTCTATTTTTTGTTTCCACCGAATGTATTTTAAATACTGTTCACCAGAAACTTGAAAAATAATTTTATCTGCTTCAGGTTCAGGTAAAATTACTTCTTCATTAGTAACTTGGAAAACTAGTTTGTTTTGATGATTTTCAGTCATAATATTCTAGATTTATTAATACAAATATAACCGGAACTGATTGAGGTGTAAATTAATAAATTCAAATATTTATATATTATTAGGTATTTGCAAAAAATAAATTATCCCAAATTATTTCTAGATTTGTAGGGGCGTAAGGCCTTGCACCCCTACAATTGGATATTTTTTTAACTGGCAGTCCCTTATCTAAATAGGAAAAAAAATTCTTTAATAAGATTGCATTTATTTTAGTATGTGAGTGTTTCGAGTGGAGGAAGAACTACGCTACATCAAAGAAGATTGAACTAATCAAAATAAATGGCATAGATTACTATTAGAAGTTATCTTTACATAAAAGTAGTAATTACTATTTTTATCCTTTAAATAAGTCGGTGAGAAAAATTCAATGTATATGAATAAATATAAATTAGCTGGGAATATTAGCACCGACTTAATTATAGATTCTAATTTGCCTTTACGACCAAAAGACTAAATCACCTCCTGGCATTTTTCCAATAAAAGAGCTAATTGTTATACGTTCTCCAATGCCTGGTAAGACTTCATGAAAATTACGGCTGTTAAAAATGACCAAATCTCCTGCGAGTGGAATATTATGTTTTACTTCTGAGGTGGCTATTAAGGAATAATCGTAGCCATACGAACCAGGAGTTTTATATTTTTCATCTTCGGGCTGCCACTGTCGGTTGTAGACTTTGCAGACACCTCCTTGGCTAGGCGCTTTTACATAGAGATTCCATACTAACTGTGAGGTAATATTTCCTATTCCCCAATCTGGAGCATCTAACCCTGCAAAGTCTATGTGTAGTAAGGCAACATTAATATGACGTATCAATCCGGCAAAATAATACTCACAGGCTTCCTTTTCGTAAGCAATCTGTACTTGATTTGATACATTCTGACGTAGAATTGTTGCCAAACGTTTTAGCGGGTCAAAAGAGAAGGAAGCCACCTGATTATAAGTGTTTTTGGCTTTTTTAACTGCGTCAAAGTATCTCAACTTATCCCTATTTCTATGTTCAAATTGGGTAATTCCAATTCTTCCTATTGGGGGTTCCACATTTTTATAAAAATCAAAGCCAACTTTTTCAATTGCCAGAGCTAATTTGTTACATTCTTCAGATGAAGCAAATTGAGAAATGCGAATTGATGGAATATCATTTCTCAGCAATGCTTGGAAATTTTTCTGGTTCATTTCACAGTCATTTAAGGTTTGCCACTTAGTTGCTCTTAGCATGGTAAATTTCTCACTCCTAACTTCTTATAAATTAAATTGTTATAATACTTTTTAATTTCATATTTAAGCTATCAAAAAGTTTGGCGATGTGATGAGCAACAAGAAGAAGGGAACTTGCTTTCTC
This sequence comes from uncultured Nostoc sp., assembly GCA_964252435.1. Taxonomy (GTDB): domain Bacteria; phylum Cyanobacteriota; class Cyanobacteriia; order Cyanobacteriales; family Nostocaceae; genus Nostoc. The sequence goes on along the minus strand of CAXUOL010000017.1, from coordinate 21,036 downwards.
ACCTTTTCCTCGCACGATTATCATTTCATTAAAAAATTTGAGGATTTTAAATGTTTGCCAAAAATTGCTTTAGCCCCTCGTAGATGGTAGTGCTAAACTCTTACCCATTTCAACACTTTGGGATCTTTATCATAGCGATAGGTTAAGCCGTCCGTAGTAGTGATAGATTCCCCTTTGCTCGCCTTACTTCTAATAGTGGAAACGGAATAGTACGTTAATGCATTCATTTCCTTATGAGAAAGCCTTTTGCTTGTACTGATTTCTGACTCATTTTGGGATTGATATTGAGATGAATTATCTATTGTGATTTCAGTATTTTCGGAAGTATTAGTGACAATTTCTTTTGCTTTTTGCAACCGATAATCCTGCACAGATACAAGTTGCCAACTGGAATCTTGTGCCAGTTCTAAAACCCATTGATGATAATTAAATAGACTTTCTCTATGTCCAACACTAATAAACGTTGTTTTGGTATCTTGTAACTGTTGATATAAACTTCCTTCATTTGTTAAATCTAAGGCACTTGTTGCTTCATCTAAAATAGTAAAGTTAGGATGAGTAACTAACAGTCGTGCAAAGGCAAGGCGTTGTTGTTCTCCCAGAGATAATATATTTTCCCACGGAACTTCAGTATCAAAGCCTTCAACTCGACTTAGCAAGTTTTGCAAGTTTACTTGTTGCAAAACGTCTTTAAGTTCTGCGTCGGTCATTTGACGATTCGTATTAGGATAAAGTAACTGTTCGCGCAAAGTACCTAAAATGATATAAGGTCGTTGGGGTAAGAATAATACTTCTTTTAGGGGAGGTCGTACTAAACGGCCAGTTCCCGCATTCCACAAACCAGCGATCGCTCTTAACAGAGAACTTTTACCTCGACCACTCGGCCCCATAATTAATAAACCTTCTCCAGGCTGAACGTTCAATGACAAGTCTTCGACGATTACCTGCTCATAATTAGGCGTTTGTAAGGTGACATTCTCAAAAGCGAGATGGTTTTCTTCTATTGTTTTGATAGTGCTGACATTTTCTGGCTGTTTACTTACTTCTTCTAAAGCATCTGAAAATTCAGATAAACGCTCAACGTAACTAGAAAATCGCCCAGAAACACCAAATTCACGGATTAATTCTTCTAAAGCGGCTGCAAACTGATAGCTGGCTGTAGTGGCTTGTCCAACTTGTCCAAAATCAATGTCACCTTTAATGTATAAAGGTGCGAGTACTAAGAGCATACCAAGTTCGATCGCACCTCGATATCCTCTGTTAAAAATTGCCTGATTTCTCTCCCAACCAATCTTGCGTTGAATATTTTTGATTAGGTTCAAAAATCGGCGTTGAATTATATTGAATTCTTGTTGTTCTCCTTGATAAAAAGCTATAGACTCAGCGTGATTTCGCACATGAGTTAAAGCATAATTATAATCGCCTTTAGATTCGAGTTCTGCCTGATTAATTTTAATAAATTCCTGATTTAAGTAACCACCAATGAAATTGCAGATAATTGTATAAATAATCATAGCGATAGCTATTTGTTGGGAAATTGACCAGATAATTACTAAAAAAGTCATCATTTCCAATGCTTTTTCTAAAAAAGTAGCTGAAAAGTTGATAGCACTACTTGTAATCGGTTCAATTTCTTGGGATAAGCGTTGATCTGGGTTATCGATGTCGGCTTTAAAGTTTATTTTGTAATAAGCACGATTTCTCAAATATTTATTTAATGTATTCTTTTCAAGCCATTGATACCAATCAAGAGCAATTTGTCTTCTGAGAAATTTATTAAATCCAAGCAAAAGCGTTATACAAACAATGCCAACAGCATAGATTGAGATAGTAGAAGTAAATTTAGAATAATCTTTTTCTTGAATAATTACATCGATTAGGTAGCGATGAATAAAAGTATTGCCAGCATTAATGCCTACAAATATAATTATTACTAATAAGAGTAAAATCAGCATTCCCCATGCACGAATTACGTCTGAGAATGCTCTTTCCCCTGGCGAGGTTGGATACCAAAAAGGGCTTGCGATCGCTTTTACATTTTCCCAGAATTGGATAAAACTTGAAAACGCATTTGTTGGGGGTTGAACTTGAACAACTTTGGTTGGCATATTTGAGAAATAAATTAAAATCTTTTATCAAAATTAATACTTTTTAGTGTTGACTAATCAGTAATAATCACCGAATAAAGAATTCCACTCAGTACTAATTTTTTAACTGATTTTACCTAATTGTTGAGTGCGGCTTAAAGCAGCAAGCACTGCATTAGAAATGACAGTTCGCATACCACCTTTTTCTAACTCGTAAATACCAGCAGCAGTCACTCCCCCAGGACTAGTTACCTTGTTTCGCAAGACTGCTGGATGTTCATCAGTCTGAAACATAAGTTCTACACTGCCAGCAATAGTATGCAATGTTAGTTCTTGGGCTTGTGCGCGAGTTAAACCCATCTGAACCCCAGCATCAATCATTGCTTCGATGTACAAAAATATAAACCCAGTCCCGGCGCTACTCAACGCCGTTGCCATATCAAGGTAATGTTCACTTTGGGTAGCAAATTCCTTGCCTAATGCTTGTAAAATGACTTGGGTATGCGATCGCTGTATCTCTGTCACACTTGATGATGCGCTCCACACCGTAGTCCCATGACCAACTTGTACTGCAATATTCGGCATTGTACGCACAACAGCAGGATGATTCAACCCTTGGCACAGAGATGAAATATCTACTCCACCCACAATACTAATTACTAAAACATCAGGTGAAATTTTATCCTTCAACATAGCCATAACAGAGGCTAAAACCTGTGGCTTCACTGCCAGTATCACAATAGATGCCCCAAGAACCGCTTCTATATTGGAGGTTGTAGTACGTACTCTATATTCCCTCTCTAAATGAAGGCATCGCGCAGAAACTGGATCGCTGACTATAACTAGATCGGGTTTTTGAACAATTTTCGTCGATAACAATCTACTAATTATCATTTCGCCCATCGTGCCACCACCGAGAAAGGCAATTTTTAAATCTCCGAGCATATATTCCCCTTATTTAATATGTTGTTGGCATCAAGATAGATTGGGCTGAATCACTGCTTTTAATACAGAGCCTTGCTCTACATCTGCCAGCGCTTGATTTATTTCTTGTAGTGTGTATGAACGACTAATTATGCTTGACCAAACAATATTTTTCCTAGAATCACTATGGCGTTTTAGTAATTCAATCATTCTGTAAAAATGGCTAAAATCAATTCCCCAAGTCCCGCGAATATCAATATGTTTTAGATTAATCTCCAGGTGGGGATTGATGAGAATCTCACCCGTGTTTGTGTAATGCCCGACAATAACATAGCGGCCTCCATTTCTCGTCATATTCAAGCCCTCTTTGACAGCGATAGGAATGCCTGTGGCTTCAATAGTGACATCAGCACCGTGTCCGTGCGTCAATTCCAAAACCCGTTCAATATGTTGTTGTGGATCATCAGCATTAATCACAAGGGTTTCATCTACACCAAAAGATTTGGCAACTACTAAGCGACTTTCATATTTATCAATGACAATTACTTTGCCCGCACCTGAAAGCAAAGCTAGAATTGCCACACTCAAACCCACAGGCCCGCAACCCTGCACCACGACAACATCACCAATTTGAATTTGCGCTCGATCAATAGCGTGTAGTGCAGTTGGTAAAGCACATCCCCCAGCAATGAATTGCTTTGGCGAGACTTCTTCGGGTAGGATTAAAACTTTAACTCCTGGTTTGAGGTAAATCAATTCAGACCAACCACCCAACAACCCATCTTTCGCTGAGTAGGTGACACCATAAACTTTGCGTTGTGGACAGCGAGTGGAAGCTTTGGCTACTAGACAATACCAGCAGTTGTAACAGGTTTCGTGTACATCCAAAAAAGTAGCGATCGTTCCAGGCTGAATTAATTTACCATTGACATCACAAAGGAGCCCACCTGTTTCTACTACACGACCGACTGAGAAGTGTCCAGGAATGATTGGATAGGGTACTCCCTCTAAATGCCCACGCAGTAAATGTACATCAGTTCCACAAACTTCACTATATAAGGTTTCAATAATGATTCCACCCTTTTCTAAAATAGGGTCTGGTAATTGTTGCACTTCAACTGGTTGATTAGGTGCAGTCATCACAGCTGCTTTGGGCATGAATCATTACCTCACTGTATTTTCCAAATTACCATTGATGTAGAGACGTTGCATGCAACGTCTCTACAGGGTTTTTGTTCAAGACCAGAAAATAATTTCACCGTTAGGAAGCAAGCCAATCATGGAAGTGAAAGCCACACGTTGTCCATTCATCGGCTCAACATAGTGAAAGTTGCTTGTATTGAAAAGCAATACATCTCCGACATAAGGTTGGAAGGAGAGCATATCCACATCAGCAATTACTGTATCACTATATCCGTAAGAATCGAGTTTATATTGCTCATCGCTTGGTTGCCAACGGCGATCGTAAATGCACGTTTTACCATGATTGTTGGGAGACAATTTCAAGTACAAAGTCCAGGAAAGTTGAGTAGTAATTGTACAAATTTCCCATTCAGATTGCTCCAATGGAGCAAAATCAATATGAAGTTGGGTACCATGCTCTATTTTTCTGATCAGTCCTGCATAATAACTACCGTAAAATGGTTCCGAAGCAATTCGCACTTTCGCGCCACACTCTCGGAACTTTTCCATTATGCGCTCCAATGGATTGAAGGAGGCTGCTGTAATAGAGTCTCTTAATTTAGTAGCTCTTTCTACTTCTTTAAAATAATCTGCTTTACTAATGCTGTTGTATTCAAACACTGTGATGCCAACTTTTTCAATTTTAGGACTCACATCTTGATAAGCGTTAAAGTTGAGCAATTGAGTTTGATCATATAACATTTCACACTCTTCGGGTGTGGCAAAATCTTTCAGCCGAATCAGAGGAATTCGTTGTTCAAGCAGCATTTTTAAAGATTCTGCGGTTAAGGGATACTCTTGTTTTTTATCCCATACTGTCGATTTAATCTGGTTAGAAGCAGTAGTCATAATACAGTTCCTTACATTTAAATTTCAAGTTTCAACTTTGGTTAACAATCTCAATTCATAATTGTATTCACCAATGCCATGTTTGCTTGTGCTTGCTCAATACAAACTTTCAACTGTTCGGCTAAGACCTGGACGTGGGGTTCAGCCATCATCGTGATATGGTTGCCTGGAACAAAATGGATATCTACTGATTCACAAGAATACTCACTCCACCCCCAGGTCGAATCTTGGGAAATCTCAGAAAACTTGCTAGCCAAGCGTTCTGGAGGAGTTTCGCTGGCACGTAAAAGCGTAATTCGACCAGGATAAATCTGTTCTGGTACATAATTAATTAGAGATAGAGAGTTTGCTTTTAAAGCTTGCACCATGTTTTTCATCTGCGTAATTTCAGCGTTAGGAGGCAGCATATTCACCATTTTTAAATGCTGTAAAACGTGTTTTAGTTGCTCCTCCACAGGCAAAGATTGAAGGGTATCGTAAGAAATATCTATGTTCGTCGACAGAGAAACTTCTACTGCTTTGATCAACTCAATCAACCACCTAGCATGATCCCAATCAATACGTTCAATACGTGCTTGTTTGTCTTTAGAGGTTGGCGCTGACATATCAATCATGACGACTAGAGCAACGATATGTCCTTGATCAAGCAACTGAGTCGCCATTTCAAAAGCTACTATACTTCCTAAAGAATGCCCTCCCAAAAAGTATGGACCTCGCGGCTGAACAGCTTGTATTGCTTGAATATAATGACTAGCCATATCCTTAATTCGAGCGGCTGTATCTAATTCTCCATCTAAATTGTTTGCTTGAAAACTGTATAAAGGTTGGTCTGCTCCTAAATAACGCCCTAAGTGATACAAGTAGAAAGGTTCGCCACCAGCGCCGGGAATGCAGAAGAAAGGTAATTTTGAACCGTTCGGCTGAATTGGTATCAGACAAGACGAATTTGAGTAATCCAAGTCTATTTGGACAATTGTTGCTAACTGTTCAATAGTTGGGTTTTGGAAGAGGCTTGTTAAACTCACATCTTTACCAAACTGCTGCTTGATTTGAGCCATTAAGTAGGGAGCTAAAAGCGAATGACCACCAAGGTCAAAAAAGTTATCTTGTACTCCTACCTTGTCAACTTTCAAAATCTGTGACCAAATTTGCACCAATTGCATTTCTAATTGGTTACGAGGTTCAACAAATATATCTAAGTTAATAATGTTAGAAGGTGTAGGTAAAGCGCGGCGGTCTATCTTGCCGTTAGGTGTTAGTGGCAAGCTATCTAGGAATACAAAACTAGAAGGCACTATGTACTGTGGTAGCTTGGTGGAGAGGAAGCGACGAATTTCACTAATGGTAGGTGTTGATTCCTGATTTGGGATGATGTAAGCCACTAAGCGTTGCTCGCCAAAATCATCTTCATGGGCAGTTACTACAGTCTGATGCACAGATGGGTGTTGTGCTAATACTGTCTCAATTTCCCCAAGCTCAATGCGTATGCCGCGAATCTTGACTTGATGATCAAGGCGTCCAAGAATTTCTAGAGAGCCATCTGGAAGATAGCGGCCGCGATCGCCTGTATAGTACAGTAAATCCTGGTCGTCATTGCGAAAATGGTTTTTGACAAACCGAGAACGCTTCTCTTCTGGAGCGTTAATGTAGCCCAAACTGCGGAATGGTGTCCGCAAAACAATTTCGCCCGGTTCCCCAATGCCGCACAGTTGCCGATTTGTACCTAAAACTAATGTTTGAGTTTCAGGAACTGGCCATCCCACTGGCTGTACCCCTACTGTCGGTTTGCTGGGTACTTGGTAATAACATTTCGCCAAAGTTGTCTCTGTCGGCCCATACAGATTAACGATTTCACCTGCTTCAGGGAAAGCATCTCGCCATTGTAGTACGAGTGTCTGCTTAAGAGGTTCTCCGGCTAAGAATAACCAGCGTAAGTTACGCAGAGATTCCGAGGGGACATTAGCTAACCATGATTGCGCTAAGGAAGGAACTGTGTGGAGAACGGAAATCTGTTCGCGTTCCAAGTAACGCAAAATTTTCGTCGGTTCTAATTTATCCCCTTGTGCTGGTAGACACAAGGTTGCACCACTGGTCAAAGGTAAGAAGATATCTCTAAGAACGACATCAAAGGAAAGTCCTGTTAATTGGGCAATGCGGTCTTGTTGACTAATTCCAAATGTTTGTCTTTGCCAATTGAGAAAATGCGCCATCCCTTTGTGACACCCCAACACTCCTTTCGGAACGCCAGTCGTACCAGAAGTAAAGAAAATATAAGCTGCATCATCAGCAGATATTTCCGGTAGGGGTATTGTATGACTGCTTTCTAAAGAATTCATAGCTTCTGCTGTGTCTGGATTTACACAGATGATAGTTAAAGACTGCCATATCACTTGGTCTTTTAGGGGTTGACTATCAACGTACAATATGTATTTAGCTTTCGCTTCCTGAAGCATCAGCTGTTGGCGTTCGCTAGGAAGTTGCGGATCGAGAGTCAGTAGCACTCCTCCACTTAAGAGTACAGCGATCGCGCTGGCAATCAATCCAAAACTTGATGTTCCATATACGGCTACGACATCTCCCCGTTCGATTCCGTGACTTAGCATCATCCTTGCTAAAGCTTGAGAGCTTTTGCCTAATTCCCCATAGTTCCAAGTGCGAGATCCTTGACGCACTGCTGAAAGTTCTGGATTGCTATTTACCCAAGAGGTAAATGTTGTTGTGACTAATTCGTATTCTGGTTCTGGTATAGCCGTTGTGGGATCTGGCAGTAAAAGTTGGGCTTGCGGTGTTACAAGAGAATAAGCAGCGATACCTCCGGTAAGCTCCGCTAACGCACTCTCAGGCTCGACAACAATTTGATTCAGCAAATGATGGAATTGCTGCACCATTTCCACCATTCTTTCTGAAGTAAATAGGTCAGCATTATATAGTAGTTGCAGAGTTATTCCTTGTTCGTGTTCTGTAACATACAAGCTTAAGTCAAACTTGGAAGCTGCTTCTGACATCAATATAGGTTCTACAGACAATCCAAAAAGTTCTAGTTGGGTGTCTGCCAAATTCTGTAAATTAAACCATACCTGAAAAATTGGATTATGGCTGAGATTTCGTTCTGGCTGTAATGCTTCCACCAGCATTTCAAAAGGCAAATCTTGATGAGCATACGCGGACAACGCTACTTCTCGCACCCGTGATAGTAGCTGCTTAAAACTGGGATTACCATCTAAGCGGGTACGCAACACAAGGGTATTGATAAAAAAGCCAATTGACCCTTCAATTTCTGTACGGTTGCGGTTAGCGATCGGCGTACCTATGCAAATATCATCCTGCCCACTATAGCGCCATAGCAATATTTGGAATGCTGTTAACAGCGTCATAAACAAGGTAACACTTTCTTTTTGACTCAATTGTTTGAGCGCAATACTTAGCTCTTTTGAAAGTGCGATCGCTTGATATGCGCCGTGGTAAGTTTGCACAGCCCCTCTAGGTCGGTCAGTGGGTAGCGACAATAAAGTTGGTGCATCGGCTAGTTGTTGTTGCCAGTAACTCAGTTGGCTTTGCAGTACATCTCCTTGCAACCATTGCCTTTGCCAAATTGCAAAATCTGCGTACTGAATAGGCAGTGGTACTAACGGTGACGGCTGACCTTGAGAATAAGCATTGTACAGAGCTGCTAACTCTTGGATAAACACACCCATTGACCAGCCATCAGAGACAATGTGATGTATATACACTAACAAGGCGTGTTCTGTCTCGGACAGCACAACTAACGTTGCTCTGATTAATGGTTCATTTGCCAGGTTAAAAGCTTGAATAGCTTGTTCTTGCACTAATTGCTGTGTAGCAATTTCTTTTTCGCTTTCGGATAAATGCTTAAAGTCAACAATTGAGACTGTCCAAGCTGTAGATGCTAGAGAGTCAGAAGTTCTTCCTCTTTCCTGCCCCCTGCTCCCTGTTCCCTGTTCCCTTATGATTTGTGTTGGTTGTCCATCAACGTTAATGAAATTGGTGCGTAACACCTCATGGCGATGAATTATTTCTTGTAAGCTTTGTTCTAAGGCTGCAACATTCAGAGTTCCTATTAGACGCAAAGTTAGCGGTATATTATATAAGCCACCCAGAGGCTGTAACTGGTCTAAAAACCACAAGCGCTGTTGAGCATAAGACAATGGTAATTGTGCATTCTCTGCCCTTGGTAAGATGGGTGGTGTAGAAAGTTCTAAGTCCTCTTGCTGCAATTGCCCAATCGATTGCGCCAATTCTGCAATTGTTACTCTTGCAAACAACTCACGCAATGGTAGTTCCACCTTGAAAATATTACGGATACGTGAAAGCAGTTGCGTTGCTAGTAACGAATGTCCCCCAACTTCAAAGAAGTTATCATGTATCCCCACTCGCTGTAGTTTCAGCACTTGTGTCCAGATTTGTGCCAGTATTTCCTCAATGGGTGTGCGTGGGGCAACATATTTTTCTAGCAGTGTGCTGTCTAACTCATGTGTTGGCAGGGCGCGACGGTCTACTTTACCGTTGGGAGTTAGTGGCAACGACTCCAGTACCACAAAAGCATTTGGCACCATATACTCTGGGAGTTTTGCTTTCAGGGAGTGGCGCAGTTGGTCGATTGTGGGTGTACTTCGACTTTGCTCAGTACAAGTCACCTGTGGATACGGCACCACATATGCGACGAGGCGCTTCTCTCCTGGGGTATCTTCACGGGCGATAACACAACAGGACTGAATATCACCATGTTCGCTCAGTGCTGTTTCAATTTCTCCCAATTCAATGCGGAAGCCACGAATTTTTACTTGATTGTCGATGCGTCCTAAGTATTCAATGTCACCATTTGACAAATAACGTGCCAAATCCCCAGTTTTATAGAGGCGAGAGTACTTCGTACACGCTTGGCGATCGCATTCCCCCCTGTCCCCTGCTCCCTGCTCCCTGCCTGTTTGAAAGGGGTTAGGGATAAATTTCTCATTGGTCAACTCTGGACGGTTGAGGTAGCCTCTTGCCAATCCCGCACCACCGATATGTAACTCTCCTGGTACACCGATGGGGACTGGTTGTAGATATTGGTCAAGGATGTATATCTGAGTATTATAAATGGGTCGGCCAATTGCGAGCTTTTGGCGATCAATACCCAGTAATTTGTACGTTACTTCTACAGTCGCTTCAGTAGGGCCATAGGCGTTTATTAGCTGTGGATACTCGCCTATATGCTGTTGCCACATTCTCAATCGTTGCTCAAGTGGATGCTCGCCACCAATAACTACTAGTCGGATGCAATCGGGTAACAGTAAATTGGCATTGACTAATTCAAAAGTTAGCTGATGCCAGTATGCTATTGGCAAATTTAACACTGTTATATCCCAATCGCGGCATTTTTGGATGAACCTTTGCACCGAACTCAGCATTTTTTTGGTTCGTAGCACTACCGTCGCACCACAACTTAGGGAAGGATAAATTTCTAATGCTGCTGCATCGAAACAAATAGAACAAAACTGTAGTATGCGTTGGCTTTGCCCAAGCCGGGCATCGCTTAACCCATACTCAACAATTGCCGCCTGTGTAAGATTGACTAGGGACTGATGTTGAATCATCACTCCCTTGGGTTTGCCTGTAGAACCAGAAGTGTAAATTACATAAGCTAAATTTTCGCTGCTGGTGCTATTAACCAAATCAAAATCACTCAATTGAGAAATAAATTGCCACTCAGTATCCAAACATACAAGCTGCGCTTGATGCTTAGGTAGCCTTTCAATTAGATGCTGTTGAATCAAGAGTACCGAAAGTTGAGTATCTTCGAGCATGAAGCTCAAGCGGTCTTGGGGATACTCAGGGTCGAGTGGTACATAAGCACCACCCGCCTTAAGAATGCCAAGTAATCCCACCACCATTTCTATTGAGCGTTCAACACACAACCCTACTAGTACATCTGCTCCCACACCCACAGACCTTAAGTAGTGCGCCAACTGGTTAGCACGACTATTCAACTGCTGGTAAGTCAGCTGTTGATCTTCAAACACCACTGCCACAGCATCTGGAGTACGTTTAACCTGCTCCTCAAACAACTGATGAATAGATTTATCCTGGGAATAGTCGGACTGGGTATCGTTCCAGTCAACCAATAACTGCTGCTGCTCAAGTTCTGTTAGCAGAGGCAATTGTGAAATCCGCTCTTGAGGGTTAGCAACAATTCCTTCAAGCAATGTTTGGAAATGTCCACTCATCCGCTCAATAGTGGCTGCATCAAACAAATCAGCCTTGTACTCCCACATACCCACTAGTCCAGTTGCCGTGTTCTGCAATGATAAAGTTAAATCAAACTTGGCAACTGCGCTTTTGGTTGGCAGAGAACTGATAGTTAGACCAGCAAGCTCTATCTCAGACATAGGCGCATTCTGGAACACAAACATCACCTGAAACAGTGGTGTATAGCTGAGGTCTCGTTGTGGCTGCAATGCTTTTACTAACTCCTCAAAGGGCAAGTCTGGATGAGCGTAAGCTTGCAGTGTCACCTGCCGGACTCGACTGAGCAATTGCTGAAAACTGGGATTAACTGACAAATCGATACGTAATACTAAAGTATTGACAAAAAAGCCAATTAACCCTTCAAGTTCCAAGCGATCGCGGTTAGCAATGGGTGTACCCACTACAATGTCATCGGAGCCTGTATAGCGATAAAGCAAGGTAACATAAGCTGCAAACAGCGTCATGAATAGGGTAGCTCCCTCTTGCCTACTGAAATTGGCGATCGCTTGACTCAGTTCATTTGATAATTCTATATATTGGACTGCGCCCCGGTAATTTTGAATGGCTGGTCTTGGTCTGTCTGTGGGTAATTCTAATAAGGTAGGAGCGTTTTTGAGTAATTGCTTCCAGTAATCAAGCTGCGTTTGGAGTACTTCTTTTTGCAACCATTGCCGTTGCCAAATAGCAAAATCGGCATACTGAATTGGTAGCTCAGGTAGCTCTGGGGACAAATTATTGCAGAGGGCTGAGTAAATGGTTGCTAACTCGCACATCAATACCCCTGTTGACCAACCATCCACTAAAATGTGGTGTACTGTTAGTACGAAAGCGTATTCTAGCTCTTTGAGTTTCACCACACAAGCTCGGATTAGAGGAGAACTAGCAAGGTCAAACGGTTGAGCAGCTTCCGTCGTAGCTAATTGTTGGCAAGCGATTTCTCTTTCACTTTCAGGTAGTTCTGTTAGGTCTATTACTGGCACACTTAAGGTTAAGCTGTCAGCAATGACCTGGACTGGCTGTTCGTTGATGGTATGGAAGTTGGTACGTAAAGCTTCGTGACGAGAGATAATTCTGTTGAGGCTTTGCTCTAGCGCCACGACGTTCAACTGACCGTGAAGTTTTAGAGCTATTTGTTCGTTGTAGAAAGGGCTATCTGGTTCCAACTGGTTTAATAACCAGAGTCGTTCTTGGGCAAAAGACAGAGGTAAGTTCTGAGGACGCTCGGTTTTGATCAGGGGTAAATCTGTATCGGGAGCCGCATTTTTCTCGTGCAGCAACAAGATAAGTTCTGCTTTATTTTTAGTTAATAAGTCACGAGTTTCTAGCGTCAATACTCCCTTTGGAGCATTAGCACGCAACTGCTCACCTTCAACCCACAACTTCACACCCTGTTTACTAAGATCAATTACCAATTGTTCGATATTCACAGAAACATTACTCCACGTCAGCTAATTCGTAATTCGTAATTTAAAATTAGTTTTTATTCAAATTGCTATTTCTTCTCTATCAACTGCATCTAAGTTGATATTTGGATCTAATTGTTTTTCTAGTTTTGCTGCTATTTGAACTATTGTAGGAGACTCAAACAAGTTTGCTACAGATAATTTAATAGAAAAATTGTTTCTTAATCTCGACAGAACTTGAACAGCTATTAAAGAATCTCCTCCTAATTCAAAAAAGTTATCATGGATTCCTACCTGTTTAATTCCTAATAACTCTTGCCAAATCTCGGCGATTTTTTGCTCAATCTCATTACGGGGAGCTATATATGAATTTGGCAAATTAGGTCTGGAATGGAGTGCAGATAAGTTTTCTTGCTGAAAAACATCCGGCTTTCTTTGTAATGAAATTTGTGATTTTTGTTCAGTATCTTTTTGCCCAGATTTGGTGCTAAATGCGGCTGATGCAGACGCTTGAGCCATAATAATCTGATGCTCAATCGCTTCAGTTTCAGGAAAAGCCGCAACTTGAACAAAGTCTTGAGCGCGTAGTGCTTCAAACCACTGGTCTAAAATGATAAAAGGCTGACCTGGATTGCGTCTTTTATCATCTAAAGGTTTCAACAGCAGACCCCAACTAATATCAAAATCTATTTTCGGCTGAGTTATTTCCCACACTAGGAGCAAGCCCCCAGGAGCTAATAAAGAGCGTACATGGTGGAGTGTTTGATCTATGTTACGAGTTGCGTGCAACACATTAGAGGCTATGACTACATCAAAGCTATACTTCTCAAATCCTTGCTCAGTTGGAGATTTGTCTATGTCTAGTAATCGATATTCAACGAATGGATAGTCTTTAAACTTCTCTTGCGCTTGAGTCAGGAAGCGGTTACCAATATCAGTAAAAGTATAGTTGGTTTGTTTGGGCTGCAACACAGGTAATAATGCTTGCGTAGATACACCAGTACCTCCACCGATTTCTAGAACTCTCAGGTGAATCGATGATGGCAATGATTTGACTACCTGTTCTAAGCTTGAACGCAAGATAGAGTTGTAGTAAGTAATTAAGGGAGATTCTGAATATGAACCGTTGTTTTCTTTTTGATAAACTAGTTCATTGAAAATCTCTAATGGTTCTTGTTCACCAACAACAACAGCAGCTAAATTTTCACCACAACGTTGCACTAAATCTAAATCTATTAAAGATGAAGCAGCAAACCTAGCTTTGACTTGCTCTAAATGTTCATTAATATAATCTTGTGAACATGGTACTAGCCTAGTAAATAATCCCTCATGTTGCTGTAGTTGTCCTTGCTCGACTAATATTTGCAACCATCTAGAAAACAATTGCTGATAGCGAGGAGAAATATCGTATTGCGCCAGCAAATTCTCTAAAGAATACTTGTCTTGGGGATTACTAAAAGCTGCTAAGTGCTGAAATCCAGAGTTGATGTAGGCTGTGCATAAACGATCCAACAATTGTCTATTTTCTTGATAGGTTAACTCGTTAAATTCTGCATTTCTAGTATTTGCTTGTTTTTGACCTACTTGTGTAAGCGATGTCCACAATTGTGATGTTGGGGGTAAAGTTTGCAACTGTCCCCAAGCTGCTTTTTGTGGGGGTTCAATCCAATAACGTTGGCGTTCAAAGGGATAAGTCGGTAAGGGAAGACGGTAATATTCATCCTGACTATAGAATCCAAACCAATCTACTTTGACTCCAGCCAACCAGAGTTGACCAAATGTGTTGAATAAAACACGAGTATCGGATTGCTTTTCTTGAGGATGACGTACCGAAGTCAAGACAGTTTGTGCGGCTGCTTTGTCTGGATGCCTTTTGGCTAATGTAGTCAACGTGTGTCCTGGGCCGACCTCTAGTAATACTTGTTCAGGTGTTGCTAATAATTTCTCTACACCTTGGGCAAACTGTACTGTGGAACGCAGATGTTGAGCGTAGTATTCAGGATTTGTGGCTTGTGTAACTGTAATCCAATTACCAGTAAGGTTGGAGATATAAGGAAGTTTTGGGGGATTTAAAGTAACTTTTTTGACTCGCTCTGTAAATGCCTCTAAGATTGGTTCCATCATTTGCGAGTGGAAGGCATGGGAAGTATGCAGACGGCGGCATTCAATACCTTGAGCAGCAAGCTGATTTTGTAGTGTATCTACTGCTGCTATGGAACCGGAAACTACACACTGGGAGGGTTGATTAATTGCTGCAACAGAAAGTTCTGACCCTAATAGGGATTTTACCTTGTCTGCGGGCAGGGGAACAGAAAGCATTGCTCCACTGGGCAGTTGCTGCATCATCTGTCCGCGTGCTGCTACCAGAGATAAGGCATCTTCTAGAGCAAAAACTTCTGCTAGAGTTGCTGCTACATATTCGCCAATACTGTGACCGATCGCAGCTTGTGGCTCGACTCCATAAGACTGCCATAATTTAGCTAGGGCGTATTCAATTATAAAAATAGCAGGTTGAGCAATTTCTGTTTGTTGAAGTTGTTTTGATACCTCATCAATATTTGATTCGCTGGGATAAATAATATGACGTAAATCTAGCCCTAGTAAAGGTTTAAGAATTTCTGAGCAATAATCAACTTGTTCTTTAAATACTGTTTCAGTTTCGTAAATTTCCCGCGCCATGTTGACATACTGGGAACCTTGACCAGGAAACATAAAGACAACAGACCGCTCTGTAATCTCTGTATAATTAAAAACTTGTTGGGCTGCTAAATTACTAAGACCTTTAACAGCATCTTCTAAGTCTTGACAAATTAACATTCGTCGGTGATTAAAACCCCGGCGACCACTATTGAGCGTATAAGCTACATCGCCTAAGTTAAGTTCTGGATGCTGTTTTAAATGTGTGATTAAATTAGCTGTTGCCTTCTCCAGAGAATTCTCCGTTTTAGCCGATAAACACAACACTAAATATTTATTTTTGAATTTTGAATTTTGAATTTTGAATTGAATTGGTGATTCTTCTAAAATGACATGAGCATTAGTACCCCCCATACCAAAGGAACTAACCCCAGCACGGCGAGGAACGTTATCTGTTTTCCATTCAGTCAGGGTTGTATTGACGTAAAAAGGGCTGTTGGCAAAATCAATTTTGGGATTAGGTGTCTGGTAGTGCAAACTCGGAGGCAGCATTTTATGTTGCAGTGCTAATACAGTCTTAATCAAACCTGCGACACCTGCTGCTGTATCCAAATGTCCTAAGTTGGTTTTTAACGAACCAATAGCGCAAAAACCTTTTTTATCAGTACTTTGATTGAAAGCTTGAGTTAAAGCTGCAATTTCAATTGGATCTCCTAAAGGTGTAGCGGTGCCATGAGCTTCAATATAGGTAATTGTTTCGGCATCTACACCAGCTATAGCTTGAGCCTCGCCAATCACTGCTGCTTGACCGCTAACACTAGGAGCAGTGAAGCCCACTTTCATTGCACCATCGTTATTGATAGCCGAGCCTTTAATAATTGCATGAATGTAGTCGCGGTCTGCGATCGCATCCTTTAATCTTTTCAATACCACAATACCAGCACCACTACCAGCAATTGTTCCTTGTGCCTTAGCATCAAAAGCACGGCAGTGTCCATCAGGAGAGAGAATCATTCCCTCTTGATGCAAATAACCTATTTTTTGGGGAATGCCCAGAGTAACTCCACCAGCTAAAGCTATGTCACATTCACCATTTAAGAGACTTTGACAAGCTACATGAACAGCAACCAAAGAAGTAGAACACGCTGTTTGCACATTTACTGCGGGGCCAGTCAAGTTAAGTTTATATGCAACTCGTGTAGGTAAAAAATCTTTATCGTTGGAAATTCCTAATTGGATAGGGTCAATTGTTTCTAATAATTGATGATGAGGATAGAGATTATTGAGCAAATATCTACTCATCCCTACACCACCATAAACCCCTATTAAACCATTGTAGGTTTGCGGGTCATAACCAGCTTTTTCTATTGCTTCCCAAGCCAGTTCTAAGAATAGGCGTTGTTGTGGGTCTATTATCTCAGCTTCTTTGGCACTATAAGCAAAGAAATTTGCATCAAACAATTCAATGTCTGATAGAACAGCACTAGCTTTTATATAATTGGGGTTACTCAGCAAATCTAGAGAAACGCCAGAATTTATTAATTCTTCATCCGTTAGTCTGGAGATAGATTCTACACCATCTCGTAAATTCTGCCAAAATGATTCAATATCTTTTGCACCTGTAAATCTACCAGCAACAGCAATTATTGCTATTTCAGAATTGTTAAACTCATTATTTGTATGCACTGAATCTATTGTCATTTTTACCTTTTTCTCTGAGAGCGATATTGTTGTCTGGATTCCAATTGTTGGTTTCTTAAAGTTTTACTTTCACTGTGAGATTGAGTACGATAAATGTTTTCTTTAATTGTATCTTCTTTTTTTAACTTAATATTCAAGTATTGACTTAAACTATGTATATTGGGATAATTAAACATATCAACTATAGACAGTTTTAAACCAAAATTTTCTTGTAATTGCTGATTAATTCGTACTAGTAGTAACGAATGACCTCCTAGTTCAAAGAAATTATTGTAAATTCCCACTTTCTCTACTTTCAGTGCTTTTTGCCAAATGCCAGCAATGATTGTTTCTACTTCTGTATTTGGCATTACATAATCTGATAGTTCCTGTTGTAAATCGGGGTTAGGCAAAGCGCGACGGTCTACTTTGCCGTTAGGTGTCAGGGGTAAAGACTCCAATATCACAAAAGCAGATGGCACCATATAGCCAGGAAGTTTATTGGAAAGGAACTGGCGCAGTTCGTCCGTTGTGGGTGTCACCTCTTTTTGTGGCACTACGTAGGCAACTAAGCGCTTATTACCCGGAGTTTCTTCACGAGCGATGACACAACATATCTGCACATCATCATGTCGGCTCAGTAATGCTTCGATTTCTCCCAACTCGATGCGGAAGCCCCGAATTTTAACTTGATTGTCAATGCGTCCCAGGTATTCAATGTTGCCATCCGGTAAATAACGTGCCAAATCCCCAGTTTTGTAGAGGCGACCAGAACCAAAGGGGTTGGTAATGAATTTTTCCTGAGTTAGTTCGGGGCGATTGAGGTAGCCTCTTGCTAACCCAACACCACCGATATGTAACTCTCCTGGCACACCCACAGGCACTGGTTGCAAATTTTCGTCTAAGATGTAGACTTGTGTATTGGCGATCGCCTTACCAATAGATATTTTCTCGTCGTCATTGCATTTTGCAATCGTGGCACAGACAGTAGCTTCCGTTGGCCCGTAAGCGTTGAAGAAGTTTCTGCCAATAGACCATTGCTTGATTAATTCAGCAGGACAAGCTTCTCCAGCTACAATTATTGTTTGCAGTGCTGGAAGCTCCTCAACGGGTATAACTGCTAACGCCGATGGTGGTAGTGTGATATGGGTAATAGAATAATCACGTAATCGCTCAATTAACGGCTTCCCTGGCAATAGAGAGTTTTTTGTTCCCAGGTACAGCCTTCCGCCTGACATCAGCGCCATTACGACTTCCCAAATAGAAGCATCAAAACTGAAGGAGGCAAACTGGAGAATGCGACTATCCGAAGTCAAGCCAAAAGTTTGAATCTGAGCTTGGGCTAAGTTGCATAGCCCCTTATGCTCAACCATGACACCTTTCGGTCTACCTGTAGATCCTGAAGTATAAATTACATTAGCTAAATCAAAGGCTTTGGCTTCACTAGTTGGGTTATCTTGATTGTTTTGGGCAATTTGTGACCAGGCTTCATCTAAAAAGACTTGTTTTGCTTGATGCTCAGGAAATCTGTCAATAAGTCGCTGAGTTAACAGTAACGAAACTTGAGCATCTTCTAGCATGAAGCTCAAGCGGTCTTGGGGATACTCTGGGTCAAGTGGTAGGTATGCTCCGCCTGCTTTGAAAATGCCCAATAGTGCCACCACCATTTCTAGTGAGCGTTCTACACAAATACCCACTAGCACATCTGGTTTTACACCCAATGAGCGCAAGTAATGCGCCAACTGGTTAGCACGACTATTCAACTGCTGGTAAGTGAGTTGTTGATTGTCAAACACCACCGCCAATGCATCCGGGGTACGCTGAACCTGCTGCTCAAACAACTGATGGATACATTTATCTCCAGCGTAGTCCACCCATGTATTATTCCAATCAACCAATAACTGCTGCTCAACTGCTGTCAGCAGGGGTAATTGGGAAATTCGCTCTTGGGGATTGGCAACAATTGCTTCCAGCAACGTTACAAAATGACCATTCATTCGTTCAATTGTGCTGGCATCAAACAAGTCAGTATTGTACTCCCACACACCTACCAATCCTTGGCTAGTGTTTTCCATCGATAAAGCCAAATCAACTTTTGTAGCTGTACTTTCTACTGGCAATGAACTAACAGTTAACCCAGCAAGCTCTAGTTTCTGTACGGGTGCATTCTGAAGGTTAAACACCACCTGAAACAGTGGCGTATGTCCCAGATCCCTTTCTGGCTGCAATGCTTCCACCAACATTTCAAAAGGCAAATTCTGATGAGCATACGCGGACAAAGCTACTTCTCGAACACGACCAAGTAATTCGCTAAAACTGGGATTGCCTACCAAGTTAGTACGCATGACTAAAGTGTTGACAAAAAAGCCAATTAACCCTTCAATTTCACTGCGATCGCGGTTTGCGATCGGTGTCCCTACCAAAATATCTGCCACACCTGTGTAGCGGTAAAGCAAGGTATCAAAGGCTGCCAACAGCGTCATAAAGAGAGTACAACCTTGCTCCTGGCTCAATTTTACCAATCTATCAGTTAACTCAACTGAAAGTGCAAACTTATGATATGCCCCAGCGAAAGTCTGCACAGATGGTCTGGGTCGGTCTGTAGGTAGAGACAACAAAGCTGGTGCATTTTTTAGTTGCTGTTGCCAGTAACTCAGTTGACTTTGCAGTACATCTCCTTGCAACCACTGTCTTTGCCAAATAGCGAAATCTGCGTACTGAATCAGTAGTGGCGTTAAAGGTGACGGCTGACCTTGAGAATAAGCATTGTACAGTGCTATTAATTCTTGAACAAACACACTTACTGACCAGCCATCAAAGACAATGTGATGTATAAACACTAATAAGGCTTGTTCTGTCTCCGACAGCACTACTAATGTTGTCCTGACTAATGCTTCAGTTGCTAGGTCAAAGGGCCGTTGCACTTGTTGTTGCGCTAATTGCTGCAAAGCAATTTCTTTTTCGCTTCTGGATAAATGCTGCAAGTCAACAATTGATATAGTCCCCTGTTCCCTGTTAAGAGTTCCTCGTTCCCTAATAATTTGAGTGGGTTGTCCATCAACTGTGATGAAGTTGGTGCGTAAAGCTTCGTGGCGATGAATAATTTCTCGCAAACTTTGTTCTAAGACAGTTCGATTCAGAGTTCCGGCTAGACGCAAAGCTATAAGTAAGTTGTAGAAGGCGCTGTTTGGGTTTAACTTGTCTAAAAACCATAGCCGTGTTTGGGCATAAGACAATGGTAATTCTGCATCCTTTGCCCTTGGTAAGATAGCTGATACTGCTAGATCCTGTTGCTGCAACTGTTGAATCTTTTGGGACAATTGGGCAACTGTTGGGGCAGCAAATAAGCTACGCAATGGTAGTTCTACTTTCAAGCTGGTACGCACGCGGGAGATGAGTTGCGTTGCTAGTAACGAGTGTCCGCCCAGTTCAAAGAAATTATCATGTATGCCTACTCGCTCTACTTTTAGCACTTGCGCCCAAATTAGTGACAGGATTTCCTCAATGGGGTTACGTGGGGCAACATACTGATCTGATAATTGATTGTGTAAATCAGGTGCTCTTAATGCGCAGCGGTCTAGTTTCCTGTTAGGAGAAAGCGGTAGAGCCTCCAAGATGACTATTGCACTTGGCAGCATATACTCTGGTAACTTTTCCTTGAGGAAGTTACGCACTTCGCTTACAGAGATTGTCTGCTCTGGTTCCGGCACAATATAAGCAACTAAGCGTTTATCGCCTGGTATATCCTCACGGACAACCGCACAAGATGCTTGTACATCACTTATTTGACCCAGTAGTGCTTCAACTTCGCCTAACTCAATGCGGAAACCCCGAATTTTAACTTGATTGTCAATGCGTCCTAAAGATTCGAGCTTACCGTCAGCTAGATAACGTGCTAAGTCACCTGTTTTATATAAAAGTGCTGAGTGCTGAGTGCTGAGTGCTGTTAGCGGTAGCGGGGCATTTAGCCCGTGCTGAGTGCTGTTAGCGGTAGCGGGGCGTTTAGCCCGTGCTGAGTGCTGAAT
>CAXUOL010000016.1:0-29668 GCA_964252435.1 uncultured Nostoc sp. | reverse complement strand
CCCCTGCTCCCCTGCTCCCTGCTCCCTACTCCAATTCAAGACGCTGGAAAAAATAACCGCAGGTAGCTAGACAAAATAGCTTCGCCACTAAACAGCGTAATCACAGATCCTAAAGCCAGAAAAGGGCCAAAAGGTATCTTTTGTCCTAATTTTTGTCGCGATCGCTGCATAATTAAAACACCGATGCCAATTAATGCTCCCAGCGCACAGGCAATAAAACTAGCCAAGAGCAAATATTTCCAGCCTAACCAGGCTCCCATCATGGCTGCTAACTTGGCGTCACCTGCACCCATTGCAGTTTTACCAAAGGCAATTGAACTCAATAGAGTGATCGCATCAAACAGCCATAAGCCTAATACTGCACCAACTATAGCCATCATAAGGTAATTTACCAATGCCACAAAACTACCCTCTGGTAGAAAACCAACTACCATTTGAAACAAAATTCCCACCACTAAACCCGACTGAGTAAGTGGATTGGGTAGGGTCATTGTATCTAAGTCGATGAGTGATAGCGCCAATAACCAACTGCAAAAAGCCCAATAGCCTATTGTTAAAGTCGAAACTTGAAACACCAAAAAAATTAGTAAAAAAATTATGCCCGTTACCCCTTCTACCACAGGATAACGGACAGAAATTTTGCTTTTGCAATATCGACACCGCCCTCTTAAGGAAATCCAGCCGAACACTGGTACATTGTCGTAAGCTTTTAGCTGGTTTAAGCATTTAGGACAACGAGAAGGCGGCCAAAGAATTGACAACCCAGCAGGTAGGCGATAAACAATAACATTGAGAAAACTACCAATAGATGCACCCAAAGCAAAGACCATTACACTCGCCGGGATGGCGAACAAAATGTCCATACAGTCATTTGTCCTTTGTCATTTGTCCTGTGTCATTTGTGCTTTGTCATTTGTGCTTTGTCAATAACTAATAACAAATGACCAATGACCAATGACCAATGACTAATGACTAATACATGTGCGATTCAATTTGACTTAAGGGCACAAAACACTCTTGAGGTAAAAGAACTGGTTGGTTAGTAAAAATAACCTTACCTCGATGAGTCACACGATTAATTGCTACACCGGAAGGTTGCCCAGCTATTTCGGGATGGACTTCACAGTGAGTATAATATATCTGCCCAGCAGCTCTGATTACAGCAGGATCAATCAAAGGCGATTGGTTCTTTGGGGCGGTAAAATTTACTTGACCTTGTCGTAATGCGTACACTATCGACTGTTATTTGATTGCTAGATTTCCCTTTAGTCTACCCGAAACTTATGGCAAAGGTTGCCATATTGCCCAAGTTGCTCTATAAAATTATTTTTGTTCCATAGCTTTGATGAGTGAGTCTCCCATAGCGCGGCAACCCAGGAGATTTTTGCCTGGAGAAATTATATCCCCTGTGCGATCGCCTTGCTCTAAAACTTGCAATACAGCTTGTTCGATACAATCTGCCGCTTCTGGTTGGTCTAAACCGTAGCGCAACATCATCGCCACACTCAAAACCTGTGCCAGAGGATTTGCCTTATCAAGTCCGGCAATATCTGGGGCGGAACCGTGGACTGGTTCAAACACACCAGGCCCAGAAGCTCCCAAACTAGCTGAGGGTAACATCCCAATACTGCCCGTGAGCATGGCAGCAGCATCAGAGAGAATATCACCAAACAAATTGCCTGTAACTATAGTGTCGAACTGCTTGGGAGCGCGTACTAACTGCATAGCAGCATTATCTACATATAAATGAGAGAGTTCGATATCTGGATATTCTTGAGAAAGTTGGGTGATGCGATCGCGCCACAACTGAGATACTTCTAATACGTTTGCCTTATCCACCGAACAAAGTTTTCCACCGCGTTTTTTAGCCGCTTCAAAAGCCACTCGCCCAATACGTTCAATTTCCGATTCGGTGTAAACCATTGTATTTACACCCCGTTTTTCACCGGTTTCTGTGGCAAAAATCCCTTTGGGTTTACCGAAGTAAATCCCGCCAGTGAGTTCGCGCACCACCATAATATCCACGCCTTCCACAATTTCGCGTTTCAAAGTCGAGGCGTCGATTAGCTGAGGCAAAATTTTTGCTGGGCGTAAATTGGCAAATAATCCCAAACCTGCACGTAGTCCTAACAAACCTGCTTCTGGGCGTAAATTAGATGGCAATGAATCCCACTTATAACCACCAATGGCGGCGAGTAATACAGCATCACTGTTACGGCAAGTATCTAGAGTGGCAGATGGTAGGGGTTCGCCTGTAGCGTCAATTGCTGCACCACCGATGAGGGCTTCTTGGAATTCAAACTTCAGATCAAATTGCTTCCCGACGACTTTCAGTACATCTACCGCCACTGCCATAATTTCAGGGCCAATGCCATCGCCGGGGAGTAGAGTAATGCGGTAGTTCTGGGTCATAGCTGATTATTACTAGGTAAATGCTTGCAGATCAAATATCATACCTAGCAAAATGTACCGATGGAGTTTTTAATTTATTTAGATGTGTGTTGTCTGAATCGCCCTTTTGATGACCAGACACAGGAAAGAATTCGTTTGGAAACTGAAGCGGTACAGCTGATCTTGGCTAATTGTCAAACTGGTAAATGGCAAATGCTTGTAAGTGAAGCCATTGATAACGAACTTAAACGTACTCCAGACATTGAGAGAAAACGACAAATGAAGCTTTGGACTGCTTCTGTAATCATCAAAGTGAGTTTGACTCAACAGGTTAAATCCCGTGCAAGAGAACTGGATGAATTAGGGTTTAAGAATTATGATGCTTTGCATATCGCTTGTGCAGAAGTGGGAAATGCAGATATTCTGCTAACGACTGACGATAGGATGTTGCGTTTGGCAGCAAGGTGGAGGAACTTGTTATAAGTAATATCATGTCCGCTTAAAGACTTATCATTAAGACCGCAGGGGGGCAGAGGAGCAGAGGTGCAGAGGGGAGGGGTTTTTGGGCTTTCTGTATAGAGAAAGGGAATTATAACTAATTAGCCGGACATAATATAAGAGTAGAAAACCCGCTTCATTGGGTAATGGAGGTGACAGATGATAGATGTGACTAAACTTTCTCAAGCTGAGATTAGGCGACTGGGAATAGAAGCCCTGACTAAGGCTCTTGGCCCTGCTGGAATGGCGCGATTTATGCAGCAATTTGAGATGGGTAGTGGAGATTACACGCGAGATAGGGATCAGATATTAGGAGATATCACTCTTGAGGAAATCTTCGTCAGTATTGAGGAGGAACGACAACAGCATGATAGATGTGAGTAAGTTGACTCACACTGAAATTCAGCAATCATCAATGCCATAAAGGGCAAAAAGAGCGGATGCTAGTTTTACGTTGGAGTACAAAGTAATCCTAATATCAGCGGGGATTCCCGCTAGTCCTATGAATCCATTGAAAATGCCGTTGCCTACCGACCAAGCGGTTGACTCTAACATCATCAGGTTTGCAATATTATCTCTATTACCTACCCAATAAAAATTGTTGGCAAAACATAGTCCCCATTGCTTATACCAATTCTGTATAAAGATGCGCCAAATTATATAAGGAACGAACCGCAAAGGGCGCAAAGTACACAAAGGAAGAAAGAAAATTTGGCGCAGCCTCACAAAGAAATGGTATTACCATCTTCAATAGCATAAGCAATAGCTTGCCCGATAACAGGCATATTTATAATCGATTCAAAATCCATACAGCTTTTACCTGATTAACTGAGAAGACCTAAAGATTTCTAGCTTTAGTATTCCCCGTAGCAAAGCTTAACAATTAGCATTATTTAAAACTTTAGTGAAAATAGGGTAAATAACGCCCATGACTCAAAGCAGCTTTATATAAAGTCAGTTTCAATTTCCGAAACAGGACTGACAAAAGTTGTAGAAAGAGGTTACGTTAAGTGTTAATCACAAGCCGCACCCCAGCAGCGATGGTAAAAGAATTAGCAATTTGCACCCGTGGACTAACTAAGCAATTTGACCGACACGTTGCTGTCAATGATGTTGATTTAGAAATCCAGGCGGGGGAAGTATATGGACTAATTGGGCCGAATGGCGCGGGTAAAACAACTCTCATCCGTATGTTGGCAACTGCTGAGGAACCAACTACGGGTGAGATTTATATTAATGGCGATCGCCTACTCCGTGACAAGGGTAACCCTAAGCTCAAGCGTCGTCTAGGCTACTTACCCGATGACTACCCGCTATATGAGGATTTGACAGTATGGGATTACCTAGATTATTTTGCGCGTCTGTATCGCTTGCGAGAACCGCGCCGCACTCAACGCCTACATGAAGTTTTAGAACTCATCCAACTTGGTAATAAACGCAATAGCCAGATTTCTACTCTGTCGCGGGGGATGAAACAGCGCTTGAGTTTAGCGCGAACCATTATCCACGAACCAATTTTACTATTACTAGATGAGCCTGTTTCTGGGCTTGACCCCATCGCCAGGATGCACTTCCGGGAAATCATCAAAGCTTTGCAAGAAGCTGGGATGACTGTGATCATTTCTTCCCACGTTCTCAGTGATTTAGCGGAACTCTGTACTTCTGTGGGAATTATGGAACTTGGCTTCTTGGTAGAAAGTACCTCATTACAACAACTTTATCAACGTCTTTCCCACCAGCAAATTATGATATCAACTTTGGGGAATCTAGAGGCACTTTTAAGAGAATTAAAACATCATCATTTAGTAGAAGAGTGGGAGGTAATAGCAGGAAAAAACAGCGTACGGGTGAATTTTTCGGGCAAAGATGAAGATAGTGCTGAGTTGTTGCGATCCCTCATCAAAGCAGGGATTCCCCTAACTGATTTTCACTGTACGCAAGAAGACTTAGAAACTATTTTCTTAAAATTAGGTCACAAACAAGCATCTTGATTCGTCAGTAAATATCACTCCCCATTTTTGGAGAACTTTTTCCTATGATGCCAAATTTGATAGATAAAATTGGTGATTGGAATCCGCAACTTTTGCGGGAACTTAAAGGACGCCTGAAATTTTTTAATGTAGCGATCGCAGTTGCAACATCTCTACTGGTGCAATTAGTAGCTTTTTTATATCAGTTACGCGAATTTCCTGGTGATAAATACTCGCTAACCGCCACATACTGTAATCTGCGTCAAGTATATCAACAGCAACAAAATCGGCTTTACCAGCAATCAGATCAATCTATAATTGCTGAATTCAATAATTTCCTATCAAATAATTTTTGCCCCCAAAATGAAATTAATTGGCAGTTGTGGTGGCGAGACCATTGGGAATATATATTCCTCTCTTTTACTGTAATTTTTGGATTTACACTATTAGTTGCAGGAACTTATTTACTAATCAATGATTTAGCCAAAGAAGAAACTCGTGGTACGCTGAATTTTATTCGTCTTAGTCCCCAGTCAGAAACAAGTATATTGACTGGCAAGTTACTAGGAGTTCCGAGTTTAATTTATCTCGTAGTCTTAGCAGCAGTTCCTTTACATTTGTGGGCTGGGCATTCTGCCAAAATTGCCTTTAGTTACATTTTGAGTTATTACGCGATTCTTATTGCTAGCTGTATTTTCTTCTACAGCGCCGCACTACTATTTGGCTTAGTTAGTCGCTGGTTTAGTGGTTTTCAACCTTGGTTAGGTAGTGGTGCAGTTTTCCTTTTTTTGTTGATAACGTTTCAGATAACATCATCAGATCATTCTGGCGCTTGGTATAATTCAACGGCTTGGTTGAGGCTGTTCGCTCCTTGGGATGCAACAAATTATCTATTTCCTAACTTATTGCATCTAGACAAGGGTTCTACCTTGAAAAACTTGCAGTTTTTCTATTTACCATTAGGTACAAGTGTTGTTAGTGTTGTTTGCTTGCATTTATTAAACTTTGCATTGTGCAGTTCCGGTATTTTGCAAGCTCTTAAACGTTGCTTCCGTAATCCTCAAGCCTTAATAATCAGCAAGAAGCAAAGTTATTTACTAGTAGCTTTTTGCCAATTGATGACATGGGGATTTGCTCTACAAAATGGGAATAATAATCACACATGGGATGAACAGGTTGCGGGAAATTTCGGTTTGCTGGCAGTGTACAACTTGGTGTTGATTTTAAGTTTAATTGCAGTTCTTTCCCCTCATCGTCAAGATGTACAAGATTGGGCAAGATATCGACATCAGGGAGTTTCTAACCATAAGAGTGTTTGGCAGGATCTAATTTGGTCTGAAAAAAGCCCTGCACTCGTGGCGATCGCTATTAATTTGACAATTGCTGCTATTCCTTGGTTAGTTTGGCTTGTACTTACATCTGTTGTTGACGCAAACAATGGCCGAACTGAAATTGTTAATGAGATTGACAGGTTTAAAATACTTTTAACTATAGCTTTGTCTATCAGCTTAATGATGATTTACGCTACCATCGCCCAATTGATACTTTTGCTGAAAACTCCTAAGCGTTCTTTCTGGGCAATTGGGACTTTAGGTACTGTAATGTTTTTACCACCGATGATTCTAGAATTTCTTGGTATCTCGTCATGGAAATATTCTACCGTATGGATGTTTACAACTTTTCCTTGGACAGCTGTAGAATATGCTGGGGCAACAACAGTTTTTATGGCACTCTTAGCTGATTTGAGTGTTCTAGCGTTGTTAAACTTCCAGCTGACAAGGCAGGTAAGATTAGCAGGCGAATCTGCTACGAAAGCATTATTGGCAGGACGTTAGGTAAGTAGTTATCGATAAAGCTAGAACCCTGATTTCTTTGAGAAGTCGGGGTTCTTGTTTTTCATGAATGATTTAAGACTGTTATACAGCAGAATTCAGAATTCAGGAGCGGAGCCGGAGACGCTCCGCCTCCGGTCAGAATTCAGAAGTAAAACAGGCTTTATACCTGGCTTTGAGACTTAGCTTGTGTACTTCACTAACTTGAAATCCGCTGTATTATCTATTATTTACCTACATTGGCTGTTAAATTTTTAATCAGTACAAGGATCGCGACAATCTGAAAATCATGTTAAATATCCCTACTCAAGACTTACGCCACACAGCTATCCAGTTTTTAGAACAAAGTCCCTCACAGCGTCTGCAAAGTCTCAAGCAACTGGGCATAGCTCGTTATGATTTTTTAACTAAAATTGAACTAAATGAAGCCAATATCATCTGTATCATGCGGTTTTTTAAATATCCTAGTCAGCTAAAGTTTCCTAATCTTATGGGAGCAGATTTATCTGGTTTAATTTTAGATGGTGTAAACTTCATCCGAGGAAATTTGTCAGGAGCAAATCTACAAGGTAGCAGTTTAGTCAATGCAGACCTCTTATTTGTAAATTTTACGAAAGCTGATTTAAGAAATGCAGATTTACGAGGTGCAACTTTGAATGAGACTATTTGGTTACAGACTCTAGTAGATAAGTGTCAGCTTGGTGTAGGTACTGGTTTAAATCACTTACAACGTCAAGATTTACAACTACGCAAAGCTATCTTTAATTCTTGAGAAGTTAGTAATGAAAACACAAAAAATTATAAGATTATTGAATAAAAATTCATCTGGATAAGTTAATGAGTATTAAGTTGCCCCAAAAATTGATGTTGTTGGGTTCAGGAGAACTAGGCAAAGAATTTGCGATCGCATCTCAACGTCTTGGTAATTATGTGATTGCCGTTGACCGCTATGCCAATGCTCCAGCGATGCAGGTTGCTGATGCTTATGAAGTTATTTCTATGCTCAGTGCTGATGATTTAGAAGCTGTGGTGACAAAACATCAGCCAGATATTATTATACCAGAAATTGAAGCAATCAGAACAGAAAAACTCATTGAATTTGAACAGCGAGGGATTACAGTTATTCCGACTGCGGCTGCTACTAACTATACAATGAACCGCGATAGAATTCGGGAACTGGCACATCAACAATTGGGCATCAGAACGGCTAAATATGGTTATGCAACAACTCTAGAAGAATTGATTGCAGTTTCGGATAAAATTAGCTTTCCCAATGTTGTTAAACCTGTGATGTCATCATCAGGGAAAGGTCAATCTGTAGTGCAGGATAAGACTGAGGTTGAGAAAGCTTGGAATTATGCGATCGCTAATTCTAGAGGAGACAGTCAAAAGGTGATTGTCGAAGAATTTATTAACTTTGAAATTGAAATAACTTTACTGACAATTAAACAGTGGAATGCACCGACAATTTTCTGCTCTCCCATTGGTCATCGCCAAGAAAGAGGCGATTATCAAGAATCGTGGCAACCCGCAGAAATTTCTGAAGATAAAATATTAGAATCCCAAGAAATAGCTATAAAAGTCACTGATGCTTTAGGAGGAGCCGGAATTTTTGGCGTTGAATTTTTCATTACTAAAGATGAAGTGATTTTTTCAGAGCTTTCTCCTAGACCCCACGATACGGGAATGGTGACATTAATCTCACAAAATCTCAATGAATTTGAACTACATCTACGAGCTATTTTAGACTTGCCAATTCCTCATATAGAACAACTAGGAGCCTCAGCCAGTGCGGTAATTTTAGCATCAGAAAAATCTGATTCTATTGCTTTTGGTGGTGTAGCCGATGCTTTGTCGGAAAAAGATGTAGATATTAAATTATTTGGTAAACCTAATGCTCATCCATATCGACGAATGGGCGTAGCTTTGGCGAAGGGTGTTAATGTCCAAGAGGCTAGGGAAAAGGCTACTAGAGCAGCAAGTAAAATTAAAATTATCTAGTTGTGTTAACAAATTGACTTACATCTTTTGTACCAGAACACCGAACAACTAGAAGTCGCGGTTATATAAGTGAAGTCTGCTTACGCGGACTGACGAAAAATTAGGCGTTACATAATAGAAAGATGATTTTGCTAGTTTTGTAGGATGGGCATTTTGCCCGTTCTTTATATTTTCAAGCGGGTAAGATGTACAATGCAGTAACTCCCATACAAGAATAATCCCTTGTATTCAGCAACGCCTAATTTATTTTGTGTAATTGACCATGTGTCCATGTCAATTTCTTATGTTGGCATCAATCAGAACCGAGAGCGCACTTTGAGCAAATGTTGCTCCATTGGGTGACTGTTCGATTGTTGCCATTAAGCTGGCTCCTCCAATCAGCAAAAGGTACTGTTGCGAAAAGAATTTCGGATTTTTAATGCCAGCCTCAGCCGCCAAGCGCACAATAATTTGTCGAATCGACTCACGTAGGTCTACTGAAACCTGATGCGCTTTATGAGAGGCATTGGCAATTTCTAAAACATTGAATGTATAGCATCAGTAACGGTTTTTTGTAACTGAGATGGCACTAACCCTAT
This sequence comes from uncultured Nostoc sp., assembly GCA_964252435.1. GTDB lineage: Bacteria > Cyanobacteriota > Cyanobacteriia > Cyanobacteriales > Nostocaceae > Nostoc. Next base: position 20,398 of record CAXUOL010000016.1, on the reverse strand, counting down.
GAATTTAGTTAAGCACACTTGGGGATCTATGTCGATAAGGAGAACGTGATGTTCTCTTCAAATCCTTGCTGTGCCATTCCTTGTGTTAAACCTAATTGAGATGCTCTTACTCTAATCAATTATTAAAATTTTAACAAAATTTGAACATAATCTATATTGCCATCATTAGCGGCTGGTTTTAAGTCCAGAATTTTAGCAATTAGGTTGTATATATGAATATTCTCAAAAGGCTCTATTATCAAGCCTTTTTTAAAAGCTGGCCCTTTTGCAATAAAGATTCCACGCATTGAGGAAAGTTGATTATCATAACCATGATTTCCTCTTAAAAATTGCGTTTCTAAAGACTTGAGCAAACTGTGACTGGAGATTGACCATCCTTCGTCAGCAATAGCAATTAGAGGAGTTATACGACGATGATTCCGAAAATGAAACCGTTCGGGGATATTTTCTTTGTAATATACATTCAGGTGAGGATGAGCATTTACCAAAGCATTATAAATCTTCTCTTTCTCCCCATCATGAGGGCGCAAACTAATCATTGGAGACCAATCAATAACTTCTACAGTGTTCAAATCAATATAGTCATCAAGGAAGATAACTTTATCTGAGCTGATAGAGGTCATACCATGATCTGAAGTAACAATGATGTTAACTTTTTCTAAAATTTCTCTTTTTTTTAGAGCTTCTACAAGCTGTCCAAGCGTAGTATCTACTTTACGAATTGCGTCTTTTACTTCTTTTGAGGTTGGACCATATTTATGACCCTGACTATCTGGCTCATCAAAATATAAAGCTATAAATGTAGGACGTTTTTCTATAGGAAGTTCTAACCAATCCAAAACCTTTTGTACTCTTTTGTTATACGCAAGCTTCACATCATATTTTTCCCAGTAAGTGGGACGAACACCCTTGATTGAAGCTTCCGAACCCGGCCAGAATAGAGTAGCACTAATTTGTCCTTGTTTTTCTGTCGTTACCCATATAGGCTCACCACCCCACCAACGACCATCTTCTACAGAGCTACGATCTCCTAAACGGAAAGTGGAATTAAATTTTGGATCGTACATTTTGTTGGCAATTATTCCGTGATTTTCTGGATAAAGCCCTGTAACAATTGTATAGTGATTGGGAAAGGTCTTCGTTGGGAAAGCGGGTATCAGTGCTTTGGCTTTGACCCCATTAGCAATTAAGAAATCTAAGTTGGGTGTATTAACTTTTTCTAGATAATCCCATCGGAAGCCGTCAAGCGAAATTAAAATGACAGTAGGCTCTAGCTTATCGATTTTCTCGACGGTTCGAGTCTCGTTAGCGGAACACACCCAAAACAACAGTGTGATAGCTAATAGGAAAGAATAAAAATGGCGGCGAACAAACATTTCTGTGATTACTTGCTTATTTCAAGAACCATTGACTAAATGAGATTTTATTTCTAAACTTATTATAATAACACTAAAAGTTGTGAGAATTTTTTAGAAAAATTACAATTTTATAGTTGGCTGAAAAACTAAAAAATCTTAAATGATAGAAAAAAATTTGATCGTAATTCAAGATTCTGTTGGTTTTGCACTTCGAGGTATTCGAGCGCAAAAAGATTATATAGAATATTTAATTTGCAATAATAAAAAAGAATTATCAGTTATTATCTTGGCTCATCCGATGTTTAGAGAAATAGCTGAAGAAACTTTTGTAAAAACTGGAGCTATAGTTAGTTTTGAAGGTTATGAAGATGGGGTTATAGATAATCAGATTGTATCTGATATTGCTCGTAAACATGGCATAGATAAATCTTGTATTATTACCGAATCTAAGTCTATTTTATTTCTACAGGAAATATTCAAAGAAAATTATTCAATTGTTTTCGATAATTTAGGTCAACCTTATCCAAATCCAAATAAGCCAAGTCTCTATGTTAGAGAAAAAACTATTCAGGAAGTTAAAAATAAACTTACAGATGTTGCTAGACAAGCCAAAGATACAACTGGAATTACAGATGCTAAAGTAATATTTTTACCATTTTCAGGATTAAAGGCTTTTGGTACAGATTACGGCATAACTCAGGATGAAAAACAAAATCTTACCAAATTTATGTCTTTTCCCTTTGAAGATAGTATTCCTGCTATTAAACATATTCAAAAAAAATTAGAAAAACACAATATTGTGGTCATTCCTATTCCTATACAATACGGTAATTTAGTTGAAATTCATCAGATTATACTCAATCTTAGCCAACAACATAACTTAACTCCTATGCCAACATCATTGGATATAGATTGGAGTAGAGATTTTGCACAACAAGTTGGTTTTTTTCATGCCATAAATCAATGGTCACAAGAGACAGGTTTACCAAATATCGCAATCGTTCATGGTAGTGCTTGCCTTCATTTAGTTGAAGAATGTATAGAGCCTCAAAATATGATTGCTTTTTATGGAACTCATACAGAAAAAATTAAATTAGAAGATGATGGAAGAGTTTACCATTTAGCGGTAGCAGAAAAAAGTGGAGACTGGTTACGAGCTATTCATCCACAAATACCACACTCACATAACTACAAGCTAGTAGCAGAGCAAATTGCCGAACAAGCACCGAAAGCTGTTCTTCAAAAATTTTTAGCCACTTCAACAATTGATCAAGTTTTATCTACATAGATTGTGTCTTTTTGTTCTTTATTACTATTCATCTGAAAATTGAGCTAATTTAGCTTCTGATTTTGTAAATTTCTCTGCCCATAGCCACTCATTTACTTGTTCATATTCTAGTTCATATTTATTAAGCTTTTCTAAAGCATTCTGCCAATAAAGAATTGCTTTTTCTTGCTCTCCCTGGTCTTTATACCAAAGACCTATATTCATTAAAGTAAGTCCTTCGCCATGATTATCGGAAATTTTACTGAAATTAGATGTAGAAACTTTTTTCTTAATATCAAGACTTTGTTGATATTGTTTCCAAGATTCCTCAAAATTTCCCATTAAACGATAGACTTCACCTAATTCGTTATAACAAACACCTAAGCCTTGGCTATCTCTAAGTTCCTTTTTAATCTTTAAACTTCTCTCAAAAAGCTCTTTCGCTTCTATGAGTTTACCTTTTTGTTTATATACTTTGCCCAAATTGTTTAAAGTAATGCTAGTCTGAAATATATCTCTAATTTTTTCCTCTTTAATTATTAAACTATTTTGTAAAACTTCCTCCGCCTTATCAAGGTTTTCTTGTTTTGTATAAACCTGACCTAAGCCATCTAATGCCCCTGCTTCACCTACAAAATCTTCAAGCTGTTTAAAGAGCGATAAAGAATTTTCAAAGGCTTTAATTGATTCTTCCCAATTCTTGACTGAACGATAAAGATATCCAAGAGTATAAGAAGATTCAGCTTTTCCTTGTAGATCTTTCAAAGAGCAAAAAATTTCATAACTATTTGAACCATAAACTATTCCTTCTTCTGCTTTTCCTAGTAACCGAAAAGTATGAGCTATGTTGTTGTATATACGAGCTTCTGCAAGCTCATTTTTAACCTCTCTGGCAGCATTTAAGGCAGTTTGTAGGGTTTCTTCTAAATCCTCCCAGTAAGTACGGACATTATAGAAAGTGGTAAGACTATTACAAATATCAATAATAGATGACCACTGTTTTTTAAAACTCGCTTTTTTAATTGCTCTTTTAATGTTGGGAATTTCTGTCTGAAAAAAATCCAAACATTCTCTTTCTAAATCTTCTTCTTTTTTCTGTAATTTATTAGCAAGTTTAGCTCTTTTTTTAGGATTTAAATAGTCATCATATGAATTACTTTCATTTACATAAGTATTGATAAAATTAATGAGTGATTTTTCGTAAACTGAAACTAATTTCTGAGAATTTTCTTCATTTACATCTTTTTCTTTACAGGCTGGGATATTTCTAAGTTTATCCTGTTGTTCTCGATTCAATTTAAATTGAAAATTATCCGTCATAATCCTGTTCTTCCTTCTTCCCAAATTGGTATTGCAGCACTAATAAAATTATGGCTTAAGATGTGTTGGTAATAAGTTTTATTCAATCCTTTGCTTCGTATCTCCAAAAAAGAAAGCTTCCAAGTACTGTCAACTACTTTCATGAAAACTTCTTCACTTATTCTAGTAGTAGACATTATCCTCTTGTAATTACTACCTTCTTCAGGTTCAAAATGGTTTATTCCTATCAAAAAATCTTTATCAAAATGGGAAAGTAATTCCGCAGAAGTCAGAAATATAGAAAGCCAAAATTGCAGATATTCATCGTTTCCACTTATTTCTCCATTTGTATCCATTAAACGGACTTGCTTTAACCTACGTGTGATTAATATAGGATCAAACTTCTGAAGTTGTCCAACTATAAATTTTAAAGCCATTGGAATGTAACCAAAATATTCTCCTCCTACAGTTTTTACCATATCTTCAAACTCGTTATCTGAAGCAGTTAAAACTTCTGGTAAATTTTTTTGCACAGCAGTATCTTTGATTAAATCTAAGGCTGCTTCTTTGTTTAAACCACGCAAGTGAATCGGAAAAACTTTATCCTCAAATAATTCAGTAAATCGATGTCTGCTTGTCAAGAGAGCTTTGCTAGAACCAAGTATAGGGAAAAGTTTCTGAATTATCTTATCTTGTGGTTCGCCTGAAGTCTCCATATTATCCAGCACTATCAAAACTGGTTGTTCGTACAGCAGTTCTCTTGTTTTAATTTCTATTTTTTCCTTATCAAGCTTCAAAATATCTGGTCGATTTAGCTGTTTTGCAATACCATCAAGTACTGTTTCAAACGTCATTTTTTCAGAGTTATCTGTCGTTGATGCTGTTTGCCATATAACTTTATCAAAACCCATATCTGAATGAAGCTTAATAATTTCCTGTATAAGTGCTGTTTTGCCGATTCCTCCAAATCCATCAACTCCAATAATTCTTACTGTTTTAGTTTCGCTTAAAACTGTTTTAATACTTTCTATTTCAGTCTCTCTCCCTAAAAGCGTTTTATATTCTGGGCTAGGAAGATAAATATCAGACGAATTTTCAGTAATAGAAGTTATAAATTTTCTTGGTGTTACTGTAGAAAATGATTCACGCTGATTAGGATCTATTTTTAATATTTTCAAGCGGTCAGTAATATTCTCCCAGCTAATTACATAAGTTTCATTATTCTGAGATGACTGAATAACTCCAATTACACATCCTGACTCTTCATCTAAAACTGCACCACCGCGAACCCCTCTATCTATTCCTTCATTAATTCTGTAGACGAAAAAAGTGGATTTGTCTTGTGGTTTTTTATTCCATGAGTTTGCGGACTTTACATCAATAGTTTTATCGAAAGTAGAAATTGTATTAACTGAAAAACTTTGCTCTAAAGTTCCATAAACATCAAAGCCTTTTGAAAAATTAGTTGCTTTATCATAAGTAAAGCCGTAAACTAAGGCAGAAACCATTTGATCTTTAGGGATCGCAATTAGCATAGGTTTAGCATTTTCTACATCTATTTTGAGAATGGCAATATCAACCTCTGGATTAGAAAATTCTTCACACCATGTTGCCGAATATTCTTCTTCTTGATATTCAACTTTTATTGAATCAAGGTTATAAATAACTTGATGACAAGTGATAAAGTAGCCATCACGGTGGATCATAAAACCTGAGCCTACAGTATTACCGTTAGAATCAAGGATTTTTACCATTGATTCCCACGGTGTCTGAGGAATAGATTTTTGTCTATAGTTTTTTTTTCGCGGCTCAATCGGTTTTCTCTGTTTAATAAACGCATTAGCAAAAGCTGCCGCAGACTCACAGGCGTATTTAGTCCATCCCGGATCTCGCTGAAAGCCAACAATATCACTAATTCCTCGAATAGCGAGAACTGGATATTCTTTATTCCTTGTCCGAGCCGCCGTATAAACTCCGGGTAATTCCATTTCAACTGCTTTTAAATCCCGTGCTGCATTTAGCCACTGTTCGATTAAATTAGGATCTTTAATTAAATCACCACTAGAAGCAATAGTTGCTGTAGTGAATTTGGGGGGACGCAGTTGACTTTCAGAACCAAAATGAGATTCTAGTCTCTCTTTAACTTTTTTCTTCCAGTTATCAGAGCCTATAAAATTTTCTTCTTCTAAATTTACAGGTGGACGTTTTATACCAATGGACTCTTCAGTATTCCAGCCCTTTAGTTCTGGTCGTGCGAGTAAGTTGTCAACAATTCTGCCAGCTGATTCGGCCATCCATCCACCGACCATTGCCCATTCCTGTCGATTTGGATAGGTAACGGCTCCTACCGTAAAGTCAGCCAGTTTTCTCGCAATAATAACATCTCCTAGAGTAAATTCGTCCTCTGGTACAGCTCCCGCAATCCCTACTAGAACTAGCCATTGAGGGTCGAGATCACGGATAATATCACTCGCTATAGCTTGACTTTGGTTGTTTCCTTGCGGACATCTTGTGACTGCAACTAAATACTGCTCTGAATTAGAATAGGGGACTACGCTAATATTATATTCTCGTTCACCTTCAGCAATATAATCAGCAGGAAACCGCTTCAACACTGCGCTCAATTCATCATCCCGCATGGTAATGATTGCAAAATCGACTTGTCCTTGGATATCAGATACTTTCATAAATATTAATAAAATTGTCTTGTTAGCCTATCCCTAACATAGAGCTAAAACTAATTACATAGGAGTTTGAGTAGATTTAAGGGTTGCTCCCTTCTTATGTTTAGTCTGACCAATCATGGTTTTACGCACTTCCTTGAATTGAGCAGATAGCAAAATGTTAGAAAGTATATATTATCAATGTTTTAATCATAATTATCTGAACTTTTAGATTATTTATAAATATTATTTAAACTTTAAAAACCTTAGCAATAAATTAATAAATTATATTGGTAACTAAAAATGAAATACTGATCATTTCAAAACCTCAATAAATTAATCAGATATATAGTGTGTTTTACAATAAGTAAGTATTGTCAGTTTTAGTTAATCTGACAATACCTCGAAGTTGATAAGCAGTCCGAAACTATCGTCCCTTGGCTAAGTCAGCGTAAATGACAATCTCTATACTTAGAATTAGCAGAAATACAAGCTCTATTAAGCAAAGGATATTAATAGTCAAGGAAGGTTTTGCTACAAGAAACCAGAAGGCTGATAACGCAACCATACCAGAAAACACAAAAGTAATCTGGTCAATAATTAACTGTTCAATCTTGCGTCGTCTACGACGGTTATCGTTTCTATGCGCTATTTCCCAACCGAGAATAGATTCAATTTCTGTATGACCAGTATTTTCTTTAATTTTTTCCACTAGTGTCAGGCGAATATATCTGCCAATAGCCGTGATTTTTTCGTCGTTGACAAGATAATTCCAACCCAGAATGAGACAGACCCAAGGTATAACAAGTAGTGCGTAATAATTAGCTTTATTAGAGACAGCAAAAGAGATGACAGCCCCAAAAACCCCTAGTGTCACGTACAGTAAGTTGTCCCGGAAGCCAATTCGCTGCGTTTGTTCATCCTTTAATTTCTCGTACTCTTGAAGATAAACTTCCAGCATCTGTTGCTTATCACTCATATTTTTATTCCTGACATATAAATTTCTTGTGCTACTTTAGTTGAGCAGCAGTTCTGCCAGAGGCATAGTGCTACTATGAGTGCGTTCGACTAAAACATAGTCTAATTCCTTGAGATTTACTTTAGCGTCAGTCGTTTAACGAATTTAGATTGGTGTATAGCAATCCTATTTGAGATTCGAACAGGGTTCATACTGATGCAGCTTAGAAAAATCAAATTCTTGTTGATTGGTAAAGAACTTGAATTTGGTATAAATGTACCATTAGTTTTTGTTTCATTTAGGATTGCTATAAAAGACAGTATAGAATCTAGAACCCAATCACTGAAACTGCCTTTCGCTTCTGCTCTGGCGTAACCTCTAACCTCTAGACGGGGTGAAAGTAGCGATACCGCGCCTGAAAACTCTAAAGCAGCATTAGTTCACGTACAACAAACGTTTGGATTTATTCCAAATTTAGAGGGAGTTTTCGCCGAAGCACCTGCATTACTCAAAGGTTCGATGGCACTATGGGATTTGTTTACTGCAACAAGTTTCAGTCCCATTGAACAGCAAATCATTTATTTGACTGTGAATTATGAACATGAGTGTCACTACTGCATGGCAGCCCACTCTGGCTTGGCAAAGATGATGGGTATGAAGAGTGAAGATATTCAAGCGCTACGTGATAACACACCACTCAAAGAGCCAAAATTACAAGCACTGCGCCGTTTTACGCAACTAATGATTCAAGCACGAGGTTGGGTTGAAGATGCTGAAATTCAGGAATTTTTAGCAGTTGGTTATGGTAAGCAACAAGTACTAGAAGTCATTCTGTCCATAGCAATTAAAGTGATACACAACTACACAAACCACATTGCTAAAACGCCTCTTAATAAACCATTTCAACCATACATTTGGTCAAAGCCTGGGATCGAAACTGTCAATAGCATTTGATGGAATTGTAAAGGCGATCGCATTTTAAACTTGGAACTGCGATCGCACCCGATAACGCAATAATAACATCCTATATAAAAGGGGCAAAAATTAGATGTCTCAAATCTAAATAAACACCGTTGATCAGCCAACGGTGTTTATCCTTATTGATCTGTGATTACGTTACAAATGGGGGAGAAGTGATCGCTTTTTCTATCTCGTAACACTGTTAGGCGAATCAACCGCAGCAACTGGATTCGGCTGATTCAGATAATCGTAAACTAATCGGGAAACTTGACGGATAAAGTCTCTCCCTCTTGTGTCCTTATAAGGACGGGTGACGAAAATAGCGGCCAAATAGCGCTTACCATTAGGCATAGTGACAAATCCTGCATCGCCGATGAGAAAGCCGATATCTCCGGTTTTGTTGGCAATAACTGCACCTTTCCCCAAACCGGCGGGAAGCAGTGTGTGAATTGTGGTGTGACGCAGAATATCTAAGGCTTGCTCCCGACTCTGTGGAGAAACTAGCTTGTTATTCACAACTAAAGCCAGCACCCGCGCCATATCTTGAGAACTTGTGGTATTCGTTCCTCTCAAGTCAGCTAAAAGATGGCGAATTACTGTATCTTTCAGTCCCCAACTACGAAAGCGCTGATTTAGTTTCGCCGCCCCACCTAAGCGATCAATAATCATGTTGGTGGCGGTATTATCGCTAATGGTAATCATCTTAGTGATGGTTTCCAAAGCTGTATACTTCTTCCCAACTCGCTCATATTGCATACTTCCAGAACCATTGGTAACTAAGTCACGCCGCATAGTCAGGTTTTCCTGAAGGGTGACTTTACCAGCATCTAAATCCTGGAAAAAGGCAATGAGTATTGGTAGTTTGATTGTACTAGCAGCGGGGAAAACGCGATCGCCTCCAATATCCAAATAATCCCCAGTATCCAAATCCAAGAAAAACATTCCTGTTTTCAGAAAACTGTAGCGACTCATCAAGGCTTTAATTTGAGGTTCCAGCGCTTTCATCGGTGAATGCATTGGAACCACACCAGCAAAGAGAGTGCTATTATCATTCACTCTTGGAGAAATACTCGGAGTTATTTCTAAATATTGCGGCTGGGTTGCAGTCAATCGTATTGGTTTGGGTAACTGCACAGACCAATGATTGGGAGATTCCTCTTGCAGTTGCACCTGTGCTAAATCAAAAGTGTAACCTGGTGCTAAAGTAACTACCATGTGGGTAGTCTCTGCATTAAACTGCTCGATACGAATGTCTTTAATTATTAATCCTACTCTTTGACTAGTCTGTGGATATCCTAATGTAACTCCAGGTAAATCAATTACCAGACGAGTCGGGTTGGTAAGTAGTTGTACTTTCGGTTGAACATTCTCATCTGTGGTGAAGTCCAGATGATTACGATTGCTATCAAAATGCCAATTTGCGATGGCACCATTAGCTTTAACAGTGGAGCTAAACAGGATCAAGCTTAAGAAGCTGGGTAGAAGCCAGCTAAATTTTACAATATTTTCTTTGTGTGTGAGTAGCATCAGCGATCGCTTAGTGTGTGAGGAAAATTCTGGAACGAACAAAAGCCGCCCACCATTAAAGCACAATTATAAAAAGTTTTGTAAATTCTGCGTTTACACGCAAAAGCATCTGTTACAACAAGTATTTAATTTAATCAGTATATAAGTATTCCGTAATACTCTACGGTTACTCAAAATTCCAGCTTATTGGGAAAAAAGATTTAATTCGGACACAATTAGCTTTTTGAGTATTTTTATACTGAATTATCTCATGATGTAAATAAGTAATAAATTTATCTGGACACAGCTAAGTATCTCTATGAGGGTTTCCCATATCCAGAAATTCAGCTTATGGAAATTTTGTATAGTAGCCTGTACTATCAGTTTCACCATCAGCGGTTGTACGCCTGAAAAACGAGCGATGCTGCGAGTCACTGCCGAGACTTTTCGCGATCAAGCAGATGATGCTATTACATCAGTAAAGAAAATTTATCAACTGAATAATCTACCCATAGATGACAATTTAGTTATTGAACGATTGCTAACTGATAGCAATATTGAATTTGGAATTCCTAAAGAAGTAAATAGAATTATTACTGGAGAGAGTCAGCAAAATACTCAGTCATCAGATGTTGAGCAAACACTCGACGCTTTAAAAGCAGAATATGATACAGCCGTTGATGTGTTTAACAAGCTAGAAACAATTGATTATGAAAGTAAAAAAATAGTTGCTCAAACTGCCCAGCCAGCAAGATGTTTAACAGTAAAAATGCTACTTTTAGCCAAAAGAATTCAGGAAAGACCACCAAGACCAATGGATTGGGAACGGATAATCATCAGTTCCAGGCTAAAGGATCTCAGTGAACGGTATAGAAAGTTAAGTATATCCTCAGAATCAGAAGCAGAAGAAATTAAGCGTCAAGTTGTTGAACAGATAGATAATTGGCGAAAAGTTAATTTTTCTGAACAACAAAGTTTGAATGAATCTATTTCTAAGCTTTTGGCAGCAGCTGACACCGGGCGAAAACTTTCAGAACTTATTGATGACTATCCTAATCTTAATTTTGAAGTTATTGCTACTAGAGTTACTCAGATTATTGGGGTAGCTACCAATTTAACTGGTAACAAATATAGTTCATCAATCATAAAAATTAACTATCTTGAAAAAGAAATTAATAAAGATAAAATTTTAAAAGAATTTATGAAAGAAGTATCTCTTATCAACAGACAGTTGCAACCACAAAACTCTCAATTATGCCAATGATTTTTTGGGTACAACTAGTCAAGATTAACGTTCAAAAATATAATTAAATATATAAATTATGGCTACCAATAATATTTTAGATACTTTTGCAGAAATAATTTTTCAGCTTCAAGAAATTACTGGCAATCAAATCGATTTAGAACAACTCAATAATACAGAAGAAAAATTACAAGATATTCTCTTTCAGCTGAATTTTGAACTTGTCAACGCCCAACGTCAAAAAAACTGGGAAAAAGTAAATAAGTTGGAGAAAGCAGTTAGCGAATGCAAACTTACTCTCGATCGGGTAAGAGCAGCAATTATAAATGTTACTATCATCGGCATCAATCAAAAAAATCTGGCACAGATGCAGAAAATATTAGAGGAAATTGAGACTGCACATAAAACTCAGGTAAACATAGATTTAGCTATCAGTTTACTAGGTTTTTTGCGTAAGCTGTTCGTGTAATTAAAATCCTAAATCTACGGCAATGCGGTGGGCGCAAGCAAACCCAGAAAAAGCGACTGCATTCAAACCTTGACCCGGAAAAGTACTATCTCCTACACAATAAAGTCCTGAAATAGCTGTGCGATTAAAGGGCATATTCAATAATCCCCACAACTTACGTCGGGGAATTGGCCCATAAGTGCCATCCTCACGACCCAAAAAGCGGCGATGGGTGCGTGGTGTCCCCACTTCTAAATAATCCAATCCGGCATCTAAACCGGGAAAAAGTTTCTCTAGGCGGTCAATAATTCGCCAAGCCGCCTTTTCTTTCTTCGCTTCGTACTCACTCGGAGAAAGTTCTTGCCAATCATCAATCCAGTGAGGCGTGAAGGCATGAATGATGTGATATCCATTTGGTGCTAAATCTGGGTCAAGCAATGTGGGAATTGAAACAAACACTGTGCCTTCTGGTGCTGTCATCTTTTCCCAATCTTCCAGCAAAATATGGTGACACTCTGTCCCCGCAGGTAAAACTGACTCCTTTACTCCTATATGCAAACTCAAGAAGCTTGGAGATTTTTGATAGTTTTGTTGCCATTTTTTCTCATTATGTGGCATTTCTTCTGCTGGTAGTAATTGTGTAAATGTATCCCAGCGTGTAGCATTAGAAACTATGCGTTTACCTCGATATACTTTACCATTAGCTAGTTGCACACCTACCGCTTTTCCCTGTTCTGTAAGAATTTTGGTGACTCTAGCTTGGTACTGAATCTGACCTCCAGCCTTCTCTAAACCTTCGACCAGTTTTTGGGCAATTTGTCCGACTCCGCCTTTGGGATAGTTAACTCCGCCATAATGCCTGTCAGAAAAGACCATCCCAGCATTAATCATTGGTGTCATATCCGATGGAACCACCGACCAGCAATAACATTCCATATCGATAAATTTCAATAATTGCGGGTCTTTGATGTAACGCCGCGCCACATCCCCGGCATTTTGGGGCAGATACTTAGCTAAACCGAGACACGCCAAAGGATGCTGGAAAAATACGCGCAGTAAATACCGAGGTTCTTCCAGCGACAGCAAATCCATGCTGTTGAGACACTTGAATACTTTTTGGCATTCGTCATAAAAGCGACGAATCCCTTGTTCTTCATGGCGAAAATGAGCAGTAAGATTTTGCAAAAATTTTTCATAAACCCGGTCAACCTTCAGGTCTAAACCTTGGGGTAGATGATAGTGAATCTGTACCGGATCTGCGATCGCTTCTTGGCTGACATTTACAGTTGATAATGCACGGGTGAGTAAGTTCGTAGTACCGTTCTGTCCCAGTCCAAAAATCATTGATGCGCCAACATCGAATCGATAGCCTTGGCGTTCAAAATAACCAGCGCTACCACCTGGAATCAAATAACGTTCCAGTACCAGCACTTTCGCTCCCTTCGCCGCTAACTGGGTCGCTGTTACTAACCCGCCAATCCCAGACCCAATCACGATCGCATCAATATCTTGCATTTTAGTCATTAGTCATTAGTCATTAATTATTCTCCCCCATCTCCAATGCCCACTTGCCCTGAGCGTTCGCGTAGCGTCTCGTAGAGAAGCCGTTCGCGTAGCGTCCCGCAGGGAAGGGATGCCCAATGCCCTAATCAAAAAAAAGAGGGACGAGCCTGCTACTGCTGGCTAATCCCGTCTGCCGATCCTTAAAAGAGAGGAGAACACTGTATAAGAATATAGCCTTGATTGAGAATTAATGTCAACTACTAATGAAAAATTTTATCAATAAAATTGAGATTGTTAATTTTAAACTGTCAGCCGGATGCAGGAAAGAGTATTATGGTGTTTCAGTTCTTATACAATAAAAAGGCGCCTATTTCTGGCTATGACGCTACAATTGCGCGTTTATGTTCCACCCCATCCCCTGATCAAGCACTGGCTAGCAGTTGCGCGTGATGCAGGCACGCCTTCAGTATTGTTCCGCAGTGCCATGACTGAGTTGGGAAGATGGCTGACTTATGAAGCTGCACGAGACTGGTTGCCGACTCAAGAAACAGCAGTACAGAGTCCCTTAGATACCTGTCTGGCAACGGTGATCGATCCGCAAGTACCTATGGCAGTAGTGCCGATTCTCCGGGCTGGGCTAGGATTACTAGAGGGAGCGCAGACTTTACTGCCTTTAGCATCGATTTACCACCTTGGTTTGGCACGAGATGAAGAGACACTGCAACCTCATTGTTATCTGAACAAGTTACCAGAAAAATTTGACCCCGAAACACGAGTGTTAGTTACCGATCCAATGTTGGCAACAGGAGGGTCAATTATGGCGGCAATGGCAGAATTGACACAACGGGGTGCCGACCCAGCCCTGACGCGGATTGTTTGTGTAGTAGCGGCTCCACCAGCTTTGCAAAAACTGAGTGAGGCTTATCCAGGTTTAATAATTTACACCGCTACTATTGACGAAAAACTGGACAGCAAGGGATATATTGTACCGGGATTAGGAGATGCAGGCGATCGCATCTTTGGGACTTAAGTTAGTATGCAGCTAGGGCAGGAAAATAGCATAACTACTGTAAAAGTTGCAAGGTTTGTTGAAGGCGGTAAATATATGAGTCAGCGAGATGGTTTTGGCAGCGGTTTTGTAGCAGGGGCGTTTGTTGGTGGCATATTTGGCGGTGTTATCGGGGCACTGATTGCTTCTCGACGCGAGCCAGAATTGTTAGTAGAAGAAGAGACAGAACTGACAGATAGCCAAGCCGAAGCGAAAAAAATAGCAGCAAAGCGGCGTCAGATGAAAGCCTCAGAAAGTGAGAGTATTGGTATAGAAACGGCAAGGCGATCGCTAGAAGATAAAATTGCGCAGCTAAATGCCACAATTGATGAAGTGCGAAAGCAACTGGGAAATGTTAATGGCGGTTCACCCCAAGCAACCAATGACCGTTCCCTCACGAAAGACTCCTGAAGTTTGTTCAGGCGTGGTGAAAGTGTCAAGTGTGGTAAACGTGAAATCCGCAAACACTTTTGACTTTGGACTAAATTAAAATTAAAAGATAAGACCGCGTTTGACACCTAGTAGGAAACAAAGCTATCCATGAGTTTACTGATTACGACACTAATTACCTTTGTCACCTTTTATAGCTATTTGCTAATTATTCGGGTTTTGCTAACCTGGTTCCCGACAATCAACTGGTATAACCAGCCATTTGCCGCTTTAGCCCAGATAACCGATCCTTACCTGAATCTATTCCGCTCAATTATTCCCCCATTGGGCGGTATGGATTTTTCGCCGATCTTAGCTTTCTTAGCACTCAATGTAGTTACTGGGCTTCTGAGTGCCATTCCATCTAACCTGCCCTTATAGAAAGATTTTGATTACTACCTTGGTAAAGAATTGTGTAGAGACGTTAAATATACAAGCGTCTCTACAATTTTTTACGAATTACGAATTACCTACGCACTTGACCGCTAAACCCGGCAGCCTTGAACTGTTTTAGCTTCAACGGAGTAGGCTGATTTGCAGGTACAGAAATTCTCAATTCAAAATCGCTAATACCTGGTGGTACCTCAGTAATAGAGCCTAAGCGAGTACGGTTTTGCATTACTGAGTCATTATTGGCATCATAGATGCGTCCAAAAATATCTGCGTCGTAGACTGTTTTATTAGTGCCGTTTTCTGCTTTGCCAATGACAATAAAACAATTGGCAGCTGCGCTACCACTACTGATAACAGCGCCTTGTGCTAGTTCTGGTGGACAATCTTTATAAGAGACATCAAATAGTTTAATCTGTGTCAGGGCTACAGCTGGGGGAATAATCACCCACGATAGAAAGGTAATGAGACATGAAATAAAAACGACCGTGAGTGAACGCAACCGCATAAAAGACCCCGTAATTTAATTCAATAATTATTAACTGATAACCTCAGCTTACAACATACCCCTATTCTCTATTTTCTATAGGACTTACGCAAGTGTCACAAAAAAATCGAATTTGTAGTTTGTAGTAAGGGCTTTAGCCCTTATTTTGAGGACTAAAGTCCTCACTACGAACTGAAAATAATATGCCAGTTGCGTAAGTCCTGCTCTACTTCCTTGATTAATTCGCCACTGCAAATACCTGTTCTACTATTCACTACTATTCAGTAGACCGAAAAGTTTTGCGACCACCAAAAAATAGTAGTGTATGATACCGTTTTTGGGGAAATTTACAAAAGCTGATTGATAAGATTGACTTATTAATAAGTCCGAAGAATCAACCAAAATCAGCCAGAGCGTTTGTCCTTAATTATACGTCTGCCAAAGTGACAAAAGCGTTCGAGGAAGCGATGACATTCCCAATGGATGTAAAGAAATATTTCTGTTTCTTAGAAGAGGATTAAGTGTTGTATCAATGCATAAGTCCTAGTATGCTATCAGCACCAATAAAAGAAAAAGGAATTCTGTGAATACTTATATGTTTTTATGCAAAGCGAACATCATAGGCATGAACATGATTTTGGTCGCAGGGCTTGGCATTGCAAGTGCGGAGGCGGCTACAATCAATTTTGACACTGATGCCAGTGGTAAGCCAATAAATGCGACGGATTTGTTTGTAAACACAACTCGCCTTGCTGACTTTTATGCCCCCTTAGGAGCAGACTTTAGCGGTCCAGGTGGGAACGACGGTGGAGTGATTCTAAATCAATCTGGTAACTTTGACATAGACGCACGAAGCGGCTTGAACTTTTTGGTATTTAATCCAGACGCTAGACTGTCAGACGGTGGTGTTCCGACAGACCCTGAAACGATTACTTTCAACACACTACTCAATAGTGTCTCTATTTTCGCCGCTAGTGCAAACGACACTGCCACTTTTACACTAGAGGCATTTGACAGGAATAATTTACTGGTAGGGAGCAACACAATTACAACGCAACCTTCAACTTACAGTCAGTTGAGTGTCTCCTCGGCTTCTGGTAACATCAGTCGGATTATCCTTACTTCAGGAGACGATAACTACTTCGTCTATGATGATCTTTCCTTCACTCCGGTTCCCGAACCTTCTTCTGTGTTGGGCACATTAACCTTTGGTATTTTAGGTACAAGTTATATGCACAAACACAAATTGAAAAAGCAGAAGTCAGTCAACACAGACACTAACATCACTTAAATTAATTCCCACAAAATTGCAACTCAAATATTGTAAAGTTGTGGCCGTTACTTTTTAGAACGCTTCTGTGCTTGAGAAATGCATCCGGTATCCAAACGTCGAGGTAAATCGGACGTGCCAATAGTCAATCTCAAATACAACGTTTCGTTTGCTCACAGAGGTAGTGTTGATAGCTGTTCGGCAATCATAAAAGAGGTAATGACAGTGATTAGAAAGTATTCATTTTGGAAATGGGTGGTCGTAATCGTTACCCTGGCAGCACTCCTGATCGTACCGACGATTGGTAATGGTACCAATATAAACAGTAAGTGGGGATTGGGTGGCCAGAACTTAAACAATACCCGCAATCAAGCGACTGAGAGATACCTCAAACCAGAGAACGCAGCGAATTTGTCCCCCAAATGGGTTTTCACTACAGGTGGCGACATCTCAGCAACGCCTGCGGTCGTAGATGGAGCTGTATACCTGCCTGACTGGGCTGGAAACTTGTTCAAGATCGATGCACAGACGGGTGCACAGATTTGGTCAGATACTATCGCCAACTACATTAGCGACCCAAGTATTCCACCAGCAAGCTCGGGCACACCTTACTCAACTATCCCAATAGCGATGTCGCGCACAAGTCCAGCGGTCAAGGGGAACAAAGTGATTATCGGCAGCCAGGGAGGTGCCTACCTGATGGCAATTAACAAAGATACGGGCAAGCTAATCTGGAAGACAAAACTTGACTCTCATCCAACCGCCATTATCACTCAGTCGCCAGCTATTTATGGCAACCGTGTATACGTTGGGGTTGCCTCACTGGAGGAGGGAGAGGCTTTCGTAAATCCAAATTACCAATGCTGCACCTTCCGTGGCAGCATGACATCAGTCGATTTGACCACCGGAAAGATATTGTGGAAGACCTACACCGTACCGGACAACGGTGGCCAACTGGGTGGCTACTCAGGCGTATCAGTGTGGGGTAGTACACCAGCAATCGACCCCAAGCGAAATTCGGTATATATTGCAACAGGCAATAACAACGACGTGCCCCAAACGGCAAAAGATTGCATCGCCAATCTCTCTTCGCCAACGCCCAGCGATCAGTCGCAATGCCTCGATCGCAACAATCATGTTGACGCGATCGTGGCACTTGATCTCGACACCGGCGCGATTAAATGGTCGAATAAGCTGGAGGGTTACGATACGTGGACTGTTTCCTGCCAGTTTGGCATTGCGCGCAATTGCCCTGACCCCCAAGGAGAGGATTATGATTTCGCTCAGGCACCAATGCTATTTACTGTTACGAAGGCTGGAATTCGGCGCGACTTAGTCGGCGCTGGGCAGAAAAGTGGTGTCTTTTGGGCGCTTGATCCGGATAGCGGCCAAGTCGTCTGGAGCCAAATCGTTGGACCTGGTGGCACATCGGGTGGAATCCAGTGGGGTTCGGCCACGGATGGTCAACAAATTTATGTGGCGATCGTAAACACCCTATCCCAGAAGTACAAGCTACAACCCTCGGGTAAGACTACCACAGGTGGGTCATGGAGTGCGCTCAACGCAGCGACTGGCAAGATTATCTGGCAAACTGCGGACCCAGCAGGTGCGAAGGATGAGGCTCCAATGACGGTAGCGAATGGAGTGGTGTATGCTGGCTCAATGGCATCAGGGCAAGGCGCGAATAACATGTATACATTGGACGCAAAGACTGGTAAGATTCTCTGGGATTTTAACAGCGGGGGGTCAGTGGTTGCAGGTGCTGCAGTGGTTAATGGTACGGTGTATTGGGGCTCCGGCTACAGCCGCTACGGCAAAGGCATGCCTAATAATAAGCTATACGCATTCACAGTCTCCAAATAGAGAGCGGCTAGTGTTACCACCAGCGCAGGCGCGGGCATATCGCTGGTAATCAGAATGTCTATATGTGAACTACCCCGCCGTAAGACGGACGGGGCTTCCCAATTCATGGAGAATAGCCTCCAGAACTTCGTAGTACTAGAAAGTCTTACATTCCCTCCAAGGGCAGGAGTCCTGGTTCCCAAGACCCAAATTTTTTTCTTGCAACATATACCTCTACCGCTTGGTTTTCGCTTATGGCATTGATGGTCAAGACATTAGCTATCTTACCAGAAAATGCTGGGGATTCGTCATACATCTGATATTTGTTAATGCTTGGCAAATAATCAATATCAGATGCAATCCTCACCCCCCGTGGTCACTGAGCTTGTCGAAGTGCTCACAATCCCCACCCTACTAAGAGTTGAAGGTGGGGACTTCTACGATATGTTAAATTTGTAATAATTAGGAGAATAAGCCCTCAATTGCTATGAACTTATGACTCCAGATGAGATTGAAGTAGCTATGTTCGCAGCCTTTAATGATTGTGATGCAGCAAGCTGTCCTCTCACTGACACGCAGAAACAGATATTACTGCAAGTGGTCGAGCAAATTCAGGGAAATTCTACCTCTGGGATGTCAAATATTGCTAATCCTTTAGACGAACTTACCCCAGAAGAGTTAGAAGCATTTTTACAATTTGTTAAGGATGAAGAACAACGCAACCGCACTTGGAAAGTGCAATTACTCAACGACTGGTTGCTGGAAAATGACTCTGGAACGGTACAATTTATTCGCCAACGCTATGGTTTACAGTGGCTGAATCGGGTTGAGTCATATCATTTTGATAAATATTCTTATTTTGAGGATGCACTGAAGTTAAGAGTAGGCGATCGCATTGAAGTTTCCAATGCACTATGGGAATGGGTGCAGGAGGATGGCCCTTGTAAGCGGGAATGGTTTCCCTGTATGGTGATTAAGGTCGAGGAAATTAGCGATCTCTACGACGGGCTACGCCTACGCGATGATTCCTCTACTAATTGCGTCGTCCGCTTCTTTAACGGCGCTGAGTATGAGATTCAAGGAATGTATGAATGGAATCGCTATAACTGGCGCTGGCCTCAAAAAGAGTAAGGGGTGCTGAGTTTTTAATACTTGTGAATGAGTCTGCGAATAAAATCATTGCTTGAACAACGCCCAAGCCAAAAACCTCTCAGTATAATACAACGCCAATTGATTGCTCACACCGTTGAAAACAGCATCAAAAGCGTGTTCTGCCCAAGGAATTTCTAGAAAAACCGCAGTGTTGCCAGAGTCATGTAAACGTTCATACATCTGTCTGCCAAATCGTGCTTCCACCAAATGGTCGCGACTGCCGTAAATTAATAAAGTTGGGGGTAAAGGGTGCGTTAAGTAATTTATCGGTGAAGCAATTTGATACCGATTAGGCAATTCTTCTAAAGAACCACCAAGAAATGCTTTTAAAACAGCGCGAGAATTTATAGGATCGGGATTTGGTGGTGTTTTGTATCCTTCAGTTAAGTTAACAGGCCCGTAATAGTTCACCACAGCACGAATAGGTGGTGCATCGGGTTGATAAGCCGCTAGCATTGCTAAATGTGCCCCAGCAGAACGTCCTAAAAGTACTATACGTTCTGAATCAGCTTCATATTCAGCTGCATGTTTGCGAATAAAATTTAGGGCTGTACGCACATCATCTAACTGAGATG
>CAXUOL010000015.1:0-32198 GCA_964252435.1 uncultured Nostoc sp. | reverse complement strand
TAAAAATTGATTTAACTTAATTGTGTTGTCTCTAATTTTCTTCATAGTAAATAAATATACACAATCTTAGTAATTAGTGGAACGCTCAAATCCTGAGCTAATCTTTGATCGCCTAATTGTAACAGATAATTTGGTGGGGGTCTTAAACCCAATTATTCAGACGCTCTCTACGAGACGCTAAAAGCGAACGAGTACTCGCTAACGCTACGCTATCCGCTAAATCGATTCAAAATTCATTCTGTTAGCGGTAGCGGGGCGTTTAGCCCATTCTGGCGACTGACGCATGTATTCTGTTTCGATAAGGCTTGTGACTGAATCGCTATGTCCAGTGAGGGTAGTCACGGGAGTTCCATCCCGTTTCCAAAGTTTTATAGTTGTGTCATCACTACCAGAAGCAAGGATTTTACTATCGGGGCTAAAGCTCAAGCTTTTCACCCTATCTGTATGCCCAGAGAGGGTTTTAGCAGAGGTGAGCAACAAAAGGCTCTAAGCATGGCACAAGCGACCTTGCGTTTAGATAAAACTTTAGCTGATGTTGAGGTTCTCAAGCAAACTCTCTGGGGTACAAAACTAATTGCAAAGGGAGAAAAGCTCCTCTCTCATCCTAATATCCAAGCATTGCGAGTAAAGAAGTAGGTTAGCTGTTGTTGTGAAGCATCTTGCCCGCCCTATTTGTGCAAATTAAATGCGCTACATACTGCATACATATTTTAACGACCTTTCCCCCAATAGCCGTTAAAATTGATTTATTGCGCTTCTTTAAAACTTGACAAGTTTTTAGATTACACCTATGCCACAGACTGCTAACCTCAAGGTTAATATTTTGCTAGAAAATAAAAATGATGTGGTAATTGCTTCTGCCCTAGAGTTTCCCTCTTATAGAGTGGAAGCGGCTACTCGTGATTTGGCACTTCAAAGCCTGACTCAGCTCTTAGCAACCCACCTAAAAGATGCAGAAATTATTCCTGTAGAAATTAAGGTGTCTCAAGCAGCAATCTCTGAAAACCCTTGGATTAAGTATGCAGGCTTTTTCAAAGATGATCCATATTTTGCTGAAATTGCTTTATCAATTCGAGCCGAACGGGAGTCAAACGATGATTCAGAGGTTGATCCCTCTTTGTACATGGTTGAATAGCCTTTTATTATGAGTCTATTTATTTTGGACACAGACCATGTTTCATTGTGGTTTCGAGGGCATTCCTCAATTTGTGCTAGAGCCGCGCAATTGTCATCCAATATTGCAGTAACGATTGTCACGGTTCAAGAACTGTTTAATGGGTGGGTTGTTAATATCAACAATCCCTCCCAAGCTAATAATTTAGTCGAGCTTTACACAAGGTTCTGGGCAACAGTGGACTTTTTGCAAAGCGTTCGGATCTTAAATTTTGATGCTGCTGCTGACACGCAATATCGGCAGCTACTTAAGGAGCATTCCGCACTCCGCAAAAATCGAATTCAAAAAGATGATGGCAGCGATCGCACTCTCAGTCAATGGCATTTTAGTGACTCGTAATCAGCGCGATTTTTCGCAAGTCCCTGGCTTAGTATTGGAAGACTGGACACAAAATACTGTTTAAACTTAATTGTTGAAAAAAACTTCATCTGGATAGCTTATCACCGCATTATTGGAGAATTTATTCTCAAATTCGGAAGTAGGTTTAGCAAAGACAACTAAAATACTGATTAGTAAAAAGAGTTGATCAGAACTAACAAAAATCAGCTATTCAGGAATGTCATAATATGAACAGTAAACTTTTACAAATAGGAACATCAGCAATTTTAGCAAGTGTAGTTGTTACGAGTGATGCTGTACCTCTACTACATGGTGTATTTACCTGAAAATTGCTAATTTTATTAGTTGGCTGTGGTGAAGCGACGCTGAATAGCCAGTCGTAGATATCGCTCTCACAAAAACTGTAATATCAGTTTATTATCTATAATGTTGATCGACAAAACTGCCAGATATGGGCTAAAAACTAGTCTGGAAGGTTCTTTTAGTGTGTTCAGGGGACTGGATCTATGATTAAGCTTGGTTTATTGGTACAGTCCCAGAATAATTCTTTGGGTATTGGAAAAGTTACGGAAATATCTGATACCAATGCAAACGTTGAGTATTTCTGCTCTATAGGGCAACGTCTCCAAAAAACTTTACCTTTAAGTTCGCTCTCTCAAGTTAAGCTGGAACCCCAGGCTCGATGCTATATTAAGTCCCAAATTCAGGATAAATGGATAGTTGGCAGAGTTTTTATCTGGGATGATGATACAGAAATGTATCAAATTGATTTACCAGATAAGAAAACTGCGATCGCTTCTGTTGAAGACATTTATGTTCGTTGTAATCTACCAAATACAGACCCTATCCAAACTCTGGCGATGAAGGGTCACGAAACCCCCTATTTCCACGACAAAAGATTGGCTTTCGTGAAATCCTTGATTCAGCAACGCGCTGTCAGTCGCGGGATGACGGGACTGATTTCGGCAAATATTAATCTTTATCCTCACCAAGTTGAAGTAGTGCGGCGGGTACTGGAAGACCCAATTCAACGCTACTTGTTAGCAGACGAGGTGGGACTGGGAAAAACCATCGAAGCGGGTGCGATTCTTCGTCAATTCCTTCTTGATGAACCGAAAAAAGGTGCGGTGGTGATAGTTCCGCAATATTTGCTCAAACAATGGCAAACTGAGTTAGAAAACAAGTTTTACATCTCCCATTTTCCCAAACGGGTAGCGGTGCTGGCGGTTGAAGATATCCATAAAATCAACCTGAAAGCAAGGATAGGTTGCTTAATTTTAGATGAAGCCCATCATATTGCGGCAATGGCGACCTCTAAGGATGCAACAGTGCGCCAGCGTTTTCAGACTTGCAAAGAACTTGCTCATAAAAGCGATCGCTTACTTTTATTATCTGCCACTCCGGTTCTCAATCACGAGCAGGATTTTCTGGCCATGTTGCACTTGCTCGACCCGACAACCTATAAACTGGGAGATTTAGCAGGTTTTCGCGCCAAAGTTGCAAGCCGTCAGCAAATTGGTAAACTTCTGCTTTCTTTTAAAGAAGGTGCAGAATCAAAAGTTCTCAAAAGCAACTTGCAGCAACTACGAAACCTGTTTGCGGAGGATAAGTATTTACTGAAGTTGGCGGATGATTTAGAAAATTGTTTACAAGCAAATTCTACTGAGCAAGAGCAAATCGTCCAAGCGATTCGCGTCCATGTTAGCGATATTTATCGACTACACCGGCGAATGCTTCGCAACCGTCGCGCTGCGGTGGAAGACGTGATCTTTGACCGCAACTTTACGCCAAAAGAAGAGTATGATTTAGACGAGCGATCGCTTGATATCCACGAACTCCTCAATCAATGGCAAAGTGCTGCTCCTGCTGAAAAGCAATATCAGCGAGTTTTTCTGCTGTTATTTCTAGCTGCTGGTACTTGGTTAGGCATTTTAGAGCAGGTAATTACGGCGCGTTTAACTGCGAAACCTCATGCTAAACTCATCCAAGAGTTTAAAGAAGATGATATTCGCCTATTAACTACAACCTCCAAATTCTTAGGGGAAGAAGAGATTCTCCAATCCTTACTAAAAATTGTTCGTCAACCTCAAGAGGACGGACAACGGACGGAAAATTTGCAAACAGTGCTGCTGAATCAGCTAGGTACTTATTTCAAAATTCCCGCAAACGTTCGGAAGAATCAAAAGGAATTCATCACGAGAATACAGCAGAGAATTAAGAGACCAATTACTGGCGACATTCTGCCCAAATTTGTTGTATTTACCAGTTTTGTGCAAACTTGTGGCGAAATTGTCCGGTATTTATCTGATACCTTTGGTGCAGAAACAATAGCCAGCCATCAATTTGGAGAATCACCAGATAAGGTTGAGGAAGGCTTAAATAGGTTCAAGAATAACCCAAACTGCTTTATTTTAGTATGCGATCGCTCTGGAGAAGAAGGGCGTAACCTCCAGTTTGCCGATTGGTTAATTCATTTTGACCTTCCTTGGTCGCCTAATCAATTAGAGCAGAGAATTGGCAGACTTGACCGCATCGGCAGCAAAATTGGCATCCAATCTAGTGCCTTGATTGGCCCCTACTTGGAAGATAGCCCTCACAATGCTTGGTATAAAGTATTAAAAGATGGGTTTGGTATTTTCCAGCAATCAATTGCCAGTTTACAGTTTTATGTCGATGAGAAACTTGCAGAATTAGAAACAGTTTTGTTTCAATCAGGTGCAGCTGGATTGTTAGAGATGGTTTCACCAATTCAAGAGCAAATTGAAGCGGAAATAGCCAAAATTAGCGAACAAAATGCTCTAGATGAAATTGATGCAAACGATGAAATTGCTACCGAGTATTTTCAAGACCTAGATAATTACGATGCTCGTCATTTAGAAATTAGGCGAGCAATTGAAGGCTGGATTTGTGACGCACTGGGATTCAGAGGACTCAATAATCCCGATTCATCAGAGATGCGACGTTATCAACCGACAACACGAACCTTGGTGCCGATAAATGAGTTACAAAACCGTTTTGCTGAGAGTTCCCTAGACCAATTTGGTACTTATAATCGCAGGGTAGCAAACCAGAATGTTGGTGTTAAACTCTTTCGAGTTGGCGAAGGATTTGTCGAAGCACTCTTGAACTATATCAACTGGGATGATCGAGGTGAAGCCTTTGCTCTATGGCGCACTGATGCATCTTGGGACGCCAAAGAAGGGAAGGAATGGTTCGGTTTTCAATGTAATTATGTAGTCGAGGCAAATTTAAGAATTGCCAAACAAGTTTTACTCGATAACAAACTAGATAATTCTCAATTCAAAAACTTGCAGCGCCGGGTTGATGCTCTATTTCCACCAATTATAGAAACTATCTATGTTGATGGTCGCAATGAGCAAATCCGGGTTGTTGAGGATAAAGCTCTTTTAAGTATTCTGCAACGTCCATATAAAGATAAAAACAATAATCAAGGACGAGATTATAACCTTGCAAAAGAGCGCTTAGGAATTATTGACGATTTTGTTGACCCTAGTAAATGGCAAAATTTTTGCTATCAAGTGCGTAACACTTCTTCAGAATTGCTTTCCAATCGTCCCGATTTTATTGACTTGTGTCAAAGTTGTGCTAGGGTTGCCGAAAAGAAATTAGCCAATAGAGTAGAACAATTACGCCTACGTTTAAATCAGCAAAGTTGGGATAATGCATTAGCTGAAGAATTGAAGATAGAAACTGCTTTAAATGCAGCCATTCTAGAGGGAATTCGCCAGCCGCTTCTGAGACTTGATTCTGTGGGTTTTATTGTTGTATCGGGGCGATCACTTGTGCAATTTGAGTGATATTGTGTGCGATTAAATAGCTTTGGTAATCCTATTTGTTTTCCAAAACTTGAAAGTTATTCAGAAACCTTGTAGAGACGTAACACTACTACATCTCTACATTTTTCTACCAAATGTCTCTTGAGTAGAGTAAGTGAAAGGGGTAAGCTTTTTTAGAATCGGATGAGATGGGTTACTTTTATGTTCGTCGATTAACTAAGGTAGCGCTAGCTTGGTCAACAGGCATTAGCACAACTTCATTAATATTGACATGAGGCGATCGCGTCACACAGAAAAATATCACATCAGCCACATCATCTGCTGTTAAGGGTGTAACTCCCTGGTAGACTTTGTTGGCGCGTTCAGTATTTCCGTGAAAGCGTACCTCGCTAAATTCCGTTTCTACCATACCAGGATCAACGGAAGTTACACGTACCTGTGTTCCTAATAGGTCTTGTTTTAAACCTTCAGAAATTGCTTTCACAGCAGCTTTGGAAGCACAGTAGACATTGCCACCGGGATAGGTTTGATGTCCGGCGATGGAACCTAAATTTACCACATGACCGCGATCGCGACTTACCATTCCTGGAACGACATAGCGGGAGACGTAAAGTAAACCCTTAACGTTAGTATCAATCATGTCTTCCCAGTCTTGAAAGCTGCCTTCGTGCAACTTGTCTAAACCACGACTCAAACCAGCATTATTAATGAGAATGTCGATGTCAGACCAGGCAGAGGGTAGAGTCGCAATGGCAGATTCAACAGCATTGCGATCGCGCACATCTAACTGTAATAAATGAATTTCAGTACTAAAATCTTTACTAAGAGTATCTGCTAACTGCTGCAAACGTTCTAACCGTCGTGCTGCTAAAATCAGTTTTGCACCAGCACCAGCAAAAATTTTTGCACAAGCAGTACCAATACCACTACTTGCACCAGTAATCAAAATGATTTGATTTTGTAGGGAAGTCATTGTTAGTCAAAAATCAAAAGTCCAGTGTTAATTGTCCAATAATTTGGAACTCACGCGAATTTCACTGACATCATGTCCGAGATCGCACAGGGAGAGTTACCCAGTTGCAAAGCTAAACGTAAATGTCAGCGCTTGCTTTTACCTTATTCGGAGAGAAGGCTCGCGCCATACTGTACTCAGTTGGCGGTGAGATGAATTTATTTTTTTCTTGGACATAACTCAAAAGCTAAATCTAAGCGGTAAAAACACACATCAAACTCTGTAAAGAAATTCATCTGTCCGAGAATCAAAGGAGCTTCTCTTGATTCTGTCCATGCAAACGCGAGAAGGACGGATGAAAACTCAGCAACTTTAGCTGATAGAACTAAGCCGCGTGCTTCCAGACAAGCCAGATTTCCGCTTAACTGGACTGGGACTGTCTGTTCTTCCCAGACTGCTCCCAGTTGCAGACCAACTTCGTAAGGCAAAACATTGACGCTTGCACCTGTATCTAGCAAAGCCATAACATCCACAGAGCAGGTTTTGTAGGTTAACGTCAGTGGTAGGTATGGCATGGTGCTAGAAAGACCAAGGTTATTGCTTCGCTCAATGAAAGGAAATCTTTTACCCTCAAGCATCGCCCTCTTTTCTTGCTTCCTCAAGAAGGTTTGATAATGTTTGGGCAGCTTCATACGCCTCGTAGGGAGACCATACAACCGCGTCCGTTGATGCCAGTTCTTTGAGCAGTAAATCTTCTGGATTTATAATATTTGTAGACTCTAAATTACAGCCCTCTTCCTTCGCTACTGCTAGCAGCAAAAAATGGATAAGGCGTAACTTGTCTTGGTGTGATAGTTGATTGACAGCAGGTAGCAGTTCATTTAGAAACATATCGCTACTAGTGAAAGGCTTTAATATAAGTCCAGATTATCTCAAGCAAATTTAAAGGTAACGCACCATCCAGATTTTTAGTACGCTAGCGGTAGCGTAGCGCACTAACTCCTAACTCCTGTACAGACGCGATTAATCGCGTCTCTACTTCTTCACCACTTGCAGCCGCTGAGTTATCATTGTCATTCCATTACCTCGCAGAATGACAGCAGAAATCCATTGGCTACCAGGGGTAGATGGTGCTTGTCCTACTTTAAACAGTCCGCCAGATGTTAGTAATTCTAAATCCACGGGTGTAGGATTAAGAAATTTATCTGGTTGGATAGATTCTTCTAACGCCGTTCCTAGTAAAAAATCATCACCAAGTGGCTGTTGAACGATCGCATCAAAATTATACTTCTGACCGACTTGCACTTGCTGGGGTAATTTAATATCAATTTGGGGCGGATTGCTGCCAGAGGTAAGTAGGGTGCGTTCTGACAAAATATCTTGGCGGACTATTTTCCCGCCTTGAATGCGCTGACGTGATTTAATCGTCGCATTGAGAGCTAACTTATTACCGTTACCGGAGGGTAAGCCAGTTATCTTTGTTTCTGTTTCAGCAATAATCCCATTGGCTTCAGGTTTTGAAGATAGCAGTTTCGTGCTGTATTGCAATTTCGGATATCGTTGCCAAAGTGAAACCAAAGACTTTTCCAGGGTTTGGAGGTTTAATCCATCGCCATGAGTGAAATTGGGACTGTAGAATTGCAACACCCCTTTGACATCGCCTCGGCTAGCAGCGCTATCAACTTGTGTCAGCAGGTTTTTCAGAGCGGTTGGTGCATTTTGGGGTGCTGTGGCTTGAGATAAGTGCTGTGGTGTCATTGCTTGAGTTCGTTGCCAACCACTTGTTAAACCAATGGTCAGTAGAAACGAAACCAGCCAGATATTTGCTGGAAATTTGAGTTGGCGTCTCACTAAGGGGGTAATAATGTTAGTCATGGGTAAGAGTTTACTGATTTGATTAGAGAAAGTAAGCAAATTGTTTTATCTTAGTTAAGCTAGACGCTAAACGGTAGAGGTTTGATGGCAAACGCACCGATACGATTATTAATAGCTGCCAGTGGGACTGGTGGACATTTGTTTCCAGCGATCGCCCTGGCGCAAAAACTTCCAGATTATCAAATAGAATGGCTGGGAGTACCCAATCGGCTAGAAACTCAACTTGTCCCCAAACAGTATCCCTTGAATACTATTGCAGTTGAAGGGTTTCAGCAAGGGTTTGGACTTTCCTCGATTCGCATTTTGGGTAAACTTGCCCTTTCGATTCTAGAAGTCAGACGAATTCTCAAACAGGGAAATTTTCAAGGGGTGTTTACCACAGGGGGTTACATTGCCGGTCCAGCCGTCATTGCGGCGCGTTCTCTCGGTTTACCCGTGATTTTCCACGAATCTAACGCCTTACCTGGTAAAGTAACTCGCTTTTTTGGCCCTTGGTGTAGTGCGGTAGCCTTGGGATTTGAAGTCGCTGCTAAGTATTTACCGCGTGCCAAAAATGTCTATGTTGGTACTCCCGTAAGAGAGCAATTTCTTGATGAAGCAATTAATGCACCACTGGATTTAGCTATTCCTGATGGTGTTCCTTTAATTGTTGTTTTTGGCGGTAGCCAGGGTGCAATTGCAATCAATAAGTTGGTGCGTGAATCTGCAAAAGCTTGGTTTGATGCTGGTGTTTATGTAGTACATTTAACTGGCGATCGCGATCCTGAAGCAGATAGTCTCAAACATCCACAGTACATAGCCTTACCTTTTTACAACAATATGGCAGCGTTGTTGCAGCGAGCAACTCTTGCTATTAGTCGTTCTGGCGCAGGTAGCTTGACAGAATTGGCAGTGTGTGGAACGCCAGCGATTTTGATTCCTTACCCCTTTGCCGCAGAAGACCATCAATCTTACAATGCAGACGTATTTACAAAAGCTGGTGCAGCGTTAACGTTGAAGCAATCTGAGTTGACGACTGAAGCATTGCAAAATAATGTGTTGAATTTATTGCAGTCACCGCAAGAGTTAGCAAAGATGGGGGAAAAAGCTTATGCGATCGCAGTTCCTGATAGTGCCGAAAAGTTGGCGCAGTTAGTGCGTGAGGTGATAGAAACATAACGTTGATTATTTAGCATTAGAGAATATGTTATTTAGCAAAAAAATTCGCTTCACAGTAGGTTGTGCTGCCTTATTACTTGTCAGTTTAGCAAGTAGTTATCTATATACCCACTCAAAAACTAAACAGCTAGCTCAACAAAATCAGTCATTTACTCAACAAGAAAATTCTGCCCTACTTAAATCACAGATTTCTTGGACCTCAAATCAAGCTGCCGATCGACTTAACTCAAAGTTTCAAAATGCTTTTACATCTCGACAGAATTTGTTAGCAGCATCTGCACCCTATCCAGTTGTTGATGAGTTCAAAAAATATAAATTTAACATTAATGGCAGCCAGATTGCTACTCAAGAAAAACTACCAAATAGTAAGGTTAAATTCAATCAAGGAGATTTATTAACCGTTCTCGTTAATACTAGAAAATATTTTCAAGATTATGCTTCAGAAGATCCAGATATTATGCGTACAGGAGTTCTTGCTACTCAAGGAGTGACTGTAGCAGATGTCCTCAAAACTTTGGATTTCATGATTGCTGTTTTGAAGGAGGATATTGCTAATAATCGAGCTACTCGTTTACAAGACTCTAAATTTATTAATACCAATTTTAGAGTCATTAAATGGTCTGCCTACAATCCCAAAGCTAAACAGCAAAAACAATTACGAATCACCAAATATGCTGTATTTACTCACCCTGGTTCCCGCAAGAAAACTTCTACTTTTAATATACCAATTTATAGCTTAAAAGACAACTCTAATAACGATAAGTTCTACACTCAATACACAAAGCAAGATGTTTTGTCTGGTATTTATGAACCAGGTGGCCGAGAATTTGGAAAAGTTACAACTCTTGCTTATCTAACCAGAAATGGCTTAGAAGAAGCAATTATGGAAGGAACAATCCTGATTAATTTTACAGATGGTTACAAGGCATTTTTTAATGTAGATAGAAACAATGGAATGGCTTATATCCGTGGATTAAAGGCAACAGCACAAAAGCGTTATTGGTATTTTAGAGAAGTTGATGCTATTAAAGGCTATGGATACAAAATAGATGCAAAAATTTCTATTAAACCCGGAGTTACTTTTGCTGGAGATGTTTTGAATATCGGTTTAGGTAAGGTAATTGTGATTGAGCATACTCAAGGTGGGCGCAAACATCTGCGAATGGGAGTCGTCGCCGATACAGGCGGAGCATTTTTACCCAATCTTTATCAGCTCGATTTTTTGGCAGGTATTTTTAAGAATAAAAAAGAATTTGGGCAGAATATCAGCCAATTACCGGACTATGCCACAGCATATTTTTTAGTCAAGAAGTAATGCATTGACCTGAGATCAAAAATCTATGCACGGGTTAACAACTCTAAGTTGTGGCCATCGGAATCATAGAAATAGAAACCACGACCTTCTTTTCTGTGGTTAATTTGCCCTTTATTATGATGCATGGGGTCGCTACTGTATTCAATACCTGCCTCTTTGATGCGTGCAAAAATTGCATCAAATTCTTCATCACTAACATGGAACGCATAATGATGTGGCTCAAACGCTTCAGCGTCGGCAAAGTCGAGCGTTAATGCATCATTTATATGCACAGCAGCGAAGTGACCAACGGGAAGCTCAACCTCTAAACCGAAAATTTTTGCAAAGAACCTCGCTGATGCTTCTTTGTTATGTACGGGCACTATGGTGTGATTTAGAGTAATTGTCATGTCACACCTTCCCTCCTAATTTTGGTACTAATCTATATCAACTCTTTATTCAGAGTCGATCGCAACAATGTTCCTTTCTATTTTATCTTTTGGGCGCTAACACCAGATTAAATATATCGAAATTCTGTGTTCAGGGTAATTGAAAGTTTGAGACATTTAAAACCCTTCATATAACCCACATTCCGCACTTCATTTTGTAATATATATACTGATACTAAGAATATACAAACTGAGCTGAGTATAAATACACAAATTAGTTAGTGATTAATATAAACAGTATGGGAAAAATACCAACTGTTTGAAATCCTTATGGGATTGATAGTAAATGCCGGATAAAAGATGGGAGAATCAGTAAAAATTAGCCGGAATTAAGTAGGGGTTGCTGAAAAAGTGAATTACCAAACAGAAAAGTTTGAAAGTAAAAACTTGGATCACTTAGGAATCATAGCAGGAATAATTAGCCTGCTCGGACGATATACCTGTGGATAATGAGGATCAAAATTTTCTGCCCAACATTCTACTGTTCCTGCTAACCTCAATTTGGGCAACCCGCAGCGATTGGTTTTTCGGGGTGGATATGGCAATCTAAGCTGTTAAACACCTAATTTACACATTTAGACAGCAGGGGAGCAGAGGAGCAGGGGAGAAGGATTGACGCTTTTTCTCCAAAATCAACAATATGCAAGTTAAATGCGTATTAGCTTACCAATACTAACATTGGAGATGGTATCCCATTCCCCAGGAAGTAAATACGACGAAAAGTTAGAAATTTATCGGAAACTTGGCGTACTTTACTACATTATTTACAACCCCGAATATTGGCAACGCGATCGACACCAACCGTTTGAAATTTACAAATTGGTAGATAAAAATTATCAATTACAAATTGGCGAACCCCATTGGATGCCAGAGGTTGGTTTAGGAATTGGACGACATCAAGGTGTTATTGGTGGAATTGGTCAGGAATTTCTATCTTGGTATGACGAACAAGGAAATCGGTATTTAATGGCAGAAGAAAAACTAGAAAAGTTGGCACAGCATTTACGTTCTCTTGGTATCGACCCCGATAATTTACCCAGCAATCCATAAATTAGCTTTTCTTGAAACGAAAAAGCCGCAGAGTTGCAAAGTAGTTGAAATCTTGTTAGCATTTATGCTTAAAATTGCACAAGAGGTTTATTTAGCATCTACCTAAAGCTAAAGTTGACCCTTTGCAGGACTCCACCAAGCAATGCTGACTGAAATTTTACCTTTCCGTTTTGAGTTAGACACGATCGCGATCGCTGGAGCGAGTTTGTGGTCATTGGCGCTATATCTAGGTTTTTCCAAAGTCAATGAATGGGTAATCGAGCAACTCAATCGCTGGTTTAACTTTGCCGAGCGATCGCTCTACACCAGCCAGTCAGAATTTGAAAAGACTCGTAAAGCCAGAGAATCCCAAAATGCTTTCTACGCCTCACTGTTTAGCATTGTGCCTTTTTTGGTCGTCGGCGCTTTATTTAACTGGGGTCTGGAAATTAGTTTAGGCGAAAGTTGGGGAATTAGTACAGGTATATTAGCCTGTATGGGTGCTGGCATTTATGAACTTGGGCGCAGGGATGGAGAATCTTCAGATTAAGCCAGAGTAAAAATTAGGGAAATGTTACTCTCATTACTCCCTCATCTCTCCCGACTTCCTAATTTCCTCACCAACAATCTGTGCTATTTTCTGGGCTGCACCGCTTTCACCACGAATATTACGGAGTTTAGCACGCATATCATCCAATTTTTCTGGATTCGTCAAAAAGTCTAAAACCATTTCCCCAACTTCTTGCGGTTGAAGTTTACCTATAAGTTCTGGGACTATCTCTTCCTGTGACCAGATATTTGGCCATGCTAATAAACCTTTGCGTCTCACAAATCTCAGAAATGACCAATTAATCACCTTAGCGCATAGTGTACCGACTACTGGCAGATTTGCCAACAATCCAGGTAAACCATCCCAGGAACGCATAGCATCAAGTTGCTGCGTTGGTAGTAAAACAATCATTGGCACTCCTAAAGCACCAAGTTCAGCAGTGTTTGCCCCCACCGTAGTTAAGCAGATGCAGCACTGGGATAATAGGTGATATGCAGGGTTTTCTTGCCACAGTTCCACAATTAAGCCCGTTGCTGTTTTGAGCAATGCCTTGCCTTTGGCACCCTCTGGGACAATTAAGGAAGCACCGCCAAAGCCAAAAGTTTTAGCAATAGAGTTCTTTTGGAGATCGGCAAAACTAGCTAAAGTTGGTAAATCCAAAGTTGGCGCTACAGGAATCACAAATCTGGTTTGCGGTCTTTTTGCATGAATATATTCGGCAATGACTAGAGTTAATGGTACTCCTTGGGCTAATTTTGCTGCTTTCGATCCAGGGAGTAAACCAATCAATTCAGTTTTTGATGGAGTAATAGGCAAAGGAGAATTTGAATCTAGGCTTTCCTCTGCTGCTTCTAACATCAAATCGCCGACAACAGTGAATTTGTGAGCATATTTCTGGGGGACACGGGCTGCAACTTCGGGTTTCATGATTCCAAAGCGATCAATCCATTTATGCCACCTAGCTTCCCATTCAGCGTAAACTACTGTGCGATATCCGAGCTTTTTGCCTATAATCACTGGAAAAATTTGATCGCCGCCCAGAAAAACTACTACACCGCGACTTCTCCAATCCCAATTTTCAAATGTTTTGCCCGAAAGCAAAAATTGCCAAAAATGTTCTGCTCCCTGAACTCTATCTACTTCTGGATAAGAAAGAGCGATCGCTGCTTCTTTACCACTGGCATTTGAGCAAGGCGATAATACCACAGAAATCCTCGCTAAAGAATGGTCATCCCCTAATTCTTGCCGCAACGCCTTTACTACTGGACGCACCCAGGTTGTTACTTCACCTGGGCCGTTTGAAAGGATAAGAATATCTACTTGAGTCATTAGTCTAAAGGCAAATATTACCTAATTCGTTCTTATGTTACAGGTATATACTGTAGCTTGTTAATGAGATTTGATAATCTATTCCACATTGAATTTGTTGCTACTATTAGTTAGTTTTTCAGGGAGTTTATACTCGCACTTTTGCCTGTTTTATGTGGGCTTGATGGTCAGCAAAGTTTAGGGTATGACAATCGTAGCTGTGGGTAACAATCATAGCTGCGATTATTAATAATTTTTTGGGCAATCTAAAATATAGCCCTTTTTTTTGCTTACCAAACCCATTGTTTAGAGGGTGAACCCTGTGATACAAGGCAACTACAGCCCATCTGACACCAAAATGTATTCCTCGCGCAATTTGCTGATCCGATTTATTCTCGGCGGCACTACTCTTATTGTGAGTATTTCTGCTTATTTTAGCTATCAGGCTGCTCGGAAAATAACGCTACAAGACTTGAGAGAAAAAGCTTTTTTAGAGGTACAGAGAGGGGTTGATGAAATTGAGGAATGGTTGCATGTTCGGAAAGTGGAGGTGCAAACCCTTGCTCATACTTCAACTGTACGCTCCTTAGACTGGTCTTTAGCAGAACCTTATTTAAAATCAGAAGTTGAGCGGATCGATGAATTTTTCTTTTTCCAAATAGTTAGCCCGGATGGTTCGTATTTTAATACTAAGGTTGGTCGATCAAATAAGAATATTAAGGATCGAGACTACTTTCAAAAAGCACTAGCCGGAAAAAGTAATATTTCCGATCCCTTTATCAGCCGTTCCACAGGCATTCCTTTAATTGCGATCGCCACTCCAATCTGGTCAAATTCTCCTACCAATCGTTCACCGATTGGGGTTTTCCACGGCAATGTTAAAGTCGATCGCATTGCTAAGGTGGTCAACTCGTTGCGCTACGGCAATAATAGCTATGCATTCGCCCTCAATTCCCAAGGTGAAGCGATCGTCCATCCCAACTCAACCTTAATGTCAACGTTAGAAAAACCTGCACCCAGCCTGCTGAAAATTCCAGATCGGAATTTAAATGCGATCGCGCAGCAGATGGTAAAAAAACAACAGGGAATTCAGTTGATGGAAATTGACGGTACCAAAAAGTATGTTGCTTATGTGCCGTTGCGAGAAGCTAATTGGTCTGTGGCTTTGGTAATTCCGCGCCAAAATATTGAATCTCGGCTACAATTCCTCGATCTGATCGCCCTAATTGTAGGCGGATTGACAGTGACGATGATTGCTGTATTGTGGCAGGTACAAGCATTTGAACAAGCTCAACTAAAAAAATCTAAAGCAGCGGCTGATACCGCAAACCGGGCTAAGAGCGAATTTTTAGCCAACATGAGCCATGAACTGCGAACGCCCTTGAATGGTATTTTGGGTTGCGCTCAAATTTTGCTGCGTTCTCAAGGTTTACCGGAGCCAGAGCAATATCATGTAAACATCATTGAACAGTGTGGCTCTCATCTGCTGACTTTAATTAATGACATTTTGGATCTTTCCAAAATTGAAGCGCGAAAACTGGAACTGCATCCTCAAGATGTGCATTTTCCGTCTTTTTTACAGGGTATTGCAGAAATTTGCCAGATTCGGGCAGAACAAAAAGGCATTTTGTTTGTCTATGAACCTGCCAGCAACTTACCCACAGGGGTTCATGTTGATGTCAAAAGGTTACGTCAGATTCTCTTAAATCTGCTGGGAAATGCCATTAAATTTACCGATGAGGGTAAAGTTAGCTTCGAGGTTGAGGTAATCGATCGACTGACTGCTGATGAGCAGACAGAAAAATATTGCATTCACTTTAGTGTAAAAGATACAGGAATTGGCATAACTCCAACCCAATTGAGCAACATTTTTTTGCCATTTGAACAAGTAGGTGAGAAAAAGCATCAGATAGAAGGAACAGGGCTGGGTTTAGCTATTACTCGCCAGTTGGTGCAAATGATGGGTAGCGATATCCAAGTTAAAAGTGAAATTGGTCAGGGTAGTACTTTTTGGTTTGAAATTGCGATCGCCCAAGCCAGCGAATGGGTACAGTCTGCTATGGCTGCATCCAAAGGACAAATCATTGGCTTTGCAGGTAGCCCCCGCACCATCCTGATGGTGGACGATCGCTGGGAGAATCGCACAGTAATTACAAACTTATTGCAACCATTGGGTTTCAACGTGGTTGAAGCCAGCAACGGTAAAGAAGGTTTAGAAAAAGCGATCGCCCTTAAACCAGACCTGGTGATTACAGATTTGCTGATGCCAGAAATGGATGGGTTTGAATTGATTAAACACCTGCGTCATACCCCAGATATCCAGGATGTCAAGATTATCGTCTCTTCCGCTAGTGTCTTTGAAGCCGACCAACATCGCAGTCTGCAAGCAGGAGGTGACACCTTTTTGAGCAAACCGATACAGGCAGATGAATTACTGCGTCAATTAGAGTGCCATTTAGGTTTGACATGGATTTACAAGCAGTCTGAGGAACAAAAAATCAATTCTTCGCCTACAACACTTGATAGCTCATCAGATAAATTGACTCTTCCTTCCCCCGATGTATTGCGGGAACTGATAAATTTAGCCAGTAAAGGTAACTTCAATGACATTCTCAAATGGGCAGATAAACTAGAGGAAACAGATACAAAATTCGCTTCTTTTGCTAACCAATTGCGGCAGCTAGCTCGGCAGTTTGATGAAGATTTAATCCTCAACTTTTTGAGCAAAAAATCAAAGGATTAATTTACATAAATTTATTTATGTAAATTGTAATGTGTGAATTTTGAATTTGGAATCTTCGCCTTTGGCATCTCGCAAACAAGCAATATGAATCAATATAGAGTAGAAATATTATGACAGCAACGATAGGCGATCAAAAAAATTCACTAAATAGCGATCCTAGCAGAGGAATTATTTTAGTTGTTGACGATAACCCTGCCAACTTACAAGTTTTATCGAGCTTTTTGGATCAGTCTAGTTTTGAAGTTTGGGCAGCTCGCAGTGGTGAAAAAGCTATTCAAAGATTAGACAATGATAATTTACCTGATTTAATCTTGCTTGATATCATGATGCCGGGTATCGATGGTTTTGAAACTTGTAAATACCTAAAAAGTGATAGCAATCCTCGTGTCCAGGATATTCCGATCATTTTTATGACTGCTCTTTCAGATACTGCTGATAAG
The DNA here is from genome assembly GCA_964252435.1 of uncultured Nostoc sp. Classification (GTDB taxonomy): domain Bacteria; phylum Cyanobacteriota; class Cyanobacteriia; order Cyanobacteriales; family Nostocaceae; genus Nostoc. Next base: position 15,090 of record CAXUOL010000015.1, on the reverse strand, counting down.
GTTAAAGGATTGCGATTAGGAGCCGTAGATTATATAACTAAACCTTTTCAGTATGAAGAGGTATTGGTGCGAATAGAGCATCAACTGAAACTGAGAAATTTGACGAAAAGCTTAACTGCGAAAAACACCGAATTACAACAGATTCAAACCCAACTGATTCAAGCAGAAAAGATAGCAACCTTGGGTCAAATGACAGCAGGAATTGCCCATGAAGTAAATAATCCCATCAATTTTATTGCTGGCAACTTAAGTTTTATTGAAGAGTATTTCCAAGAGGTTGTTAATTTACTCAAACTATATCAAAAGTATCTGCCCGATCCCCCAACTGAAATTCAAAATGCTATTAAAACAAAAGATATCAATTATTTGTTAAATGATTTATCCAAAATTATTCAATCTATGCAACTAGGTACAGATCGGGTTACAGAAATTGTGTCATCGTTGAATAAATTCTCTCGACACGGAGAAGCAGGGAAAAAACTGGCTAACCTGCATGAAGGTTTAGAAACTACGCTACTCATACTTGGACATCGACTTAAAGCAAATGCTCATCGTCCAGCAATTAAATTAATCAAAGAATATGGAGAATTACCACTTGTTGAGTGCTACCCAGGCGAACTAAATCAGGTTTTTATGAATTTGATTGGTAATGGTATTGATGCGATTGAAGAAATCCAAAAAAATCAATATTTTGATGAAAACTTTAGACATATTGGAATGATTTGGATTAAAACTGAAGCAATTGCAGAGCGAGTTATTCTCAGAATTGCAGACAATGGATCGGGAATCAGCGAAGCAAACCAGACAAAGATATTCGATGCTTTCTACACTACAAAAGTCATTGGTAAAGGAACAGGGCTAGGTTTATCTATTGCTTACCAAATTGTAGTTAACAATCATCGCGGTCAGCTAAGTTGCCATTCAACACAAGGTGAGGGTACAGAGTTTGTGATTGAATTACCTACACGATAAATTATATAAATTAATAAAATGTTTGCAACAGATACCCCACCCCACCCACGCTTTGGTGGGATGCTTATTTGTGATTTATGTAAGAGGTTGTTTGAAAAGTATTTGCTTGTGATTTTAGATACTTAGAGATTCCCCCTAACCCCCCTTAAAAAGGCAGGGCTGTTTCATTCGATCTCTTGGGGATTTTGTCAAGAGTATGAGTCAGAAATTTGCTTGAGTGAGAAAAACAAAAACTACCACTTCAATTGGGAAATTTAAGTGCTAACACCATTTTCTTGCACAATCAGATTTTTTAGTCACCTGATTTTTTTGCTTGATACGCTTGTAAATCAGCGCCTTTTAGGGAACGAACTTTAGAAGAAGTCGCCCAAGTTATTGAAGCAATCAACGACACCCGAATCCGCAGTAATGTTGCTGCATCAACAGCAGTGTTAGCTGGACTAGTATTAAATAAAGACGTGATTAAAAGAATTTTGCGGAGTGATATTATGCGCGAATCTGTAATTTATCAAGATATTCTGCAACAAGGGCTTGCACAAGGGTTAGAGCAAGGGCTTGAACAAGGGATTGAACAGGGAATTGAACAAAAAGCTCAAGATATTGCCATCAAAATGATTAATAAAGGTATCAATCTGGAAATAATTGTTGATGTCACAGGTTTAAATGTTGAGCAGGTTAAAAAATTACAGGTTAAAACAGAAGATACTCAAACTGAGTGATGTGATGCGATAATCTGTGATTTATCAACATATTTTGCAATAAAGTCTTGCACAAGGATTAAAAAAAGGAAATTGCCATAAATATGCTTAATCAAAGAGTTGCGATCGCCTACGACGGGCGGTTACGCCATCGCATTTCTCTGAACTCTATCGACTTTTGGGTAATAAAAGGCGATCGCACCCTCTTTATCACTAGTATTTGGACAAAGCGATCGCTCTTGTCGCTCTCATTCTCAATAAAACACCTATAAACGCGATAAAATTGATACTCGTAGATTAATATTTAATCATATTTATAATGTCTTATAGTGACTTTTCGCTGTCAAAAGTCAAACGTGACTTTAACTTAACTACAGTTGAAAGTGGACGGTTTCTACCAGAAACGCAGTCCATAGAACCTAGTTTTTACCTCAAAGAAGCACTAAGCGAAGGACTACCACTAGCAACAGCAACTGGTTCAGAAAAAGCTCGTTCAGAGTTAATTATTAGTCCAATACTCGTAGAAGTTCGGAAAATTCTTGAACGCAAAGTCAGCTTTTTTTCGGGTGAAGATTTTACCGTCGCATCAGAGCTAGGCTTGAGTGGAGTATGTGATTTTTTAATTAGCCGCTCACCCGAACAAATATTTATTGAAGCTCCTGTTATTGTGATTATTGAAGCGAAAAAAGGTGATTTAAAACCTGGTTTGGGGCAATGTGCAGCAGAAATGATTGCCGCACAAAAATTTAATGAAACCAATAATATACCCATTAAAACAATTTATGGCAGCGTCAGCAGTGGTACGGCTTGGCGATTTTTGAAATTAGAAGGGCAAACACTGAGTATTGATTTGAATGATTATCCCGTTCCACCAGTGGAAATACTATTGGGAATGTTGGTTTGGATGGTGCGGGAAGGGTGAAGAATTCAGAATCAATTAGTGGGGGATTAAACAGAAAGTTTAGCCAGTCCCTTGGGCAGGTTTTGAACAAAAAGCTCAGGAGATTGCAACAAATATGCTGAGTGAAGAAGTTGCGATCGCCTACGGCGGGCGGTTACGCCATCGCATTAATTATCCATGTCACAGGTTTAACTGTCGAGCAAGTTCAACAATTACAGGCTCCAACGAAGGATAATCAAGCTGAGTGACATAAAAGGCAGGGAACCCTACACCTACAAATGCATCCATAGCATCCTTTTTGTAAATTGGTATAATATATCTCCAAGCTCTATTATGTAGAAATCGAATACTCTAGGGAACGTGGATTATCGATTCTTTTGGAAGCATCTAATATTTCTAGCCCGATAATATTTCCGTTTTCATCGTAATCTAAAATTACCCCTAGCTTTTCTTCATCACTGTCTTCTATGGGTAGATCACTCAATATAATTCTTAATATATCTACTTCTGGGTCATAGGTAATTTTCATATTTCTCTCCAAGATTTTAGGCAGAAGATAAATACTAATTGCTTTTATAATTATCTAACTTATTTAATTCATCTTCCAAGGAATCTAAATCTTGAGAAGTTGGAATTTTCATACTAATCAAAAATACTATTTGATTATTTTCAATATTTATACTAGTTACATTAACTACTGCTTTATCAGGCGATAAATGTAAACCTGGAACCTTTATCGACTGATTTTTATACCCCGCATCATCAAGCCATTCAGAAATATTCCGCCAATTTTCTAACTTTTCATCAGACTTATCCAATAGACTTTTTACATACCTGTATACGGTTGCACAGAGGTCAGTTTCTACACCCTTCCCATTTTTACCAAGTTTCTCAGCTATTTCAGCCGGACTGAAGCCACAAAGCAAACCCTGCAAGTGTCGCTTTTCCACTGGTGTCAAACGCTTACCTTTCACTGATGCTAAATCAGAGTAAAGGGTTTCCAAGTCCCAGTGGTTTTCTGCTTGCATAAAGGGTTCATTGTTGGATGCCATAGTCAAATCTTTAAGATTGTCTTAAATTTCCTGATGTAATCTTACCATTATTCCTGATGGCAGCTAGGGGATGATTAGCTTTTAATTGCAAGATACTGAGATTAAAGCAACAAAAATTACAAAATAATTTAGTGATTGTTTGATTAAGTTCAATCATTAAATTTTGCATGAGAACATGAGAGGAATTAACTGATGTTACCGGATTGGTTATCTAAAAACTTACCTAAGCAGAAAAATGTTGATGATTCTCATGAATCTACAATTTTTAATCTTGATAACGTCAATAAATGGTTAAAAGACCTCTTTAAGGTACGGGAAGTTATATCTGTCATGACCTATGAAAATGCGGTCAAGTATTTCGTGACAGAGCGACCATCCGACCTAAAAGTTAAAAGGGGAGCGATTCTAAAGCAACATCATCAACAAGGTTATTATTTGGCTCAAGTTTTTCTTGATAGTTATAATAATGTTCTTTGTCAAACTAATGGAAAACCCTATGGTCGTCAATTAGTTGTTAGAGAACTTGATGAAGAGTTGCGGGATGTTTTTGGTGATAAAGATTTAATCATTGTGGAGTAAAAAATTATGTTTGACCCAATTTCACTTTTGATTGGTGGTGTAATATTTGCAATAGCAGCTTGTGAAATTGTGTATTATGCTTACCTTACCTGGAAAATAGTTGTTGATTGGTTTCAGGAATATGAAGATATTGCTACTCAACCTAATAATATAGCTGCAAGTATCAAAACGAAGCTAGAAAGTGGAGAACATGCTGTTGTTCAGGGTATTTTTAATAAGAAAACTGGTAATGCTGTAGAAACACGTACTATTAAGTATGATCAACTCGATTCAGATATTAGGGATGCTCACCGAGGAAGTGAAGTTGTTATTTGGCAATAGAATGACATACAAGTTTCTTAAAAAATTGGTATTTATTAAATGAAAGTATCTCAAGATATCATAATCCAGGGTATTCCCAATAATGTCCCCGAAGATATTGCTGCTCTTTTTCGTTCTCGAATTTTGAATGCTGCAAATAAATTAGTTGATGAAACAAGTTTAGAGAAAATCAATATCATTGTTACAACTGCTTCGGAAGCAAGAAATATAGCAGAAGAAAATTTTACTAAAAAAACTGAAGCTAATAATCAAAAGTCAAATAGTAATGGTTTTTCAGTTGAAGAACGTGCTAGTAAATATAAAGCTGTACAACCACTATTTGATTTTGAGCAGTTAGTCATCACCGAACAAGTGAAAGATGACCTTTTGCTAGCAGTTGACTTAATTAATTTAGAGGCTAAGGTTTTTGATGATTGGGGTTTGAGACAAATAGAACCTTTTCCCCGGACTGCATTAAATTTTTACGGTTCACCAGGTACTGGAAAAACTTTATCTGCACATGCAATAGCTTCTAAAATCAAACGACCAATTTTAGCTGCTAGTTATGCTCAAATTGAGAGTATGTATCATGGTGAAGGTCCGAAGAATCTAGAGGCAATTTTTCTCGCAGCAGAACGAGATAATGCTTTGCTATTTATTGATGAAGCTGATTCTTTACTTTCCAAGCGACTTACAAATGTAACGCAAGGTTCAGAACAAGCTATCAACTCAATGCGTAGTCAATTATTAATTTGTCTGGAGCGATTTCGTGGAGTTGTAATTTTTTGTACGAATCTAGTTGAAAACTACGATAAAGCGTTTGAAACACGGGTGCGTCATGTACATTTTCTAATGCCAGATTTTGCATGTAGAAGAGAAATTTGGAAAAGGCATCTTCCCGCAAAAATGCCGCTAGCGGCAGATATGTCTCTTGAAACACTGGCTCAAGTTGAAGATGTTTGTGGAAGAGATATCAAAAATGCAGTTATTGATGCTGCAATGAGAGTAGCAAGAAAAGGCAAGCTTTCTGTTGAGCTAAGTGATTTACTTGACTCAATTAACAGAATTAAATCAGCGAGAATTAATGTTTTGCAATCAGATGATTTATCTCCACATACAAGGGAAAAAATTAGCCAGCAGTTAAAAGAAGCTCTATCTCAAAAAGAGCTAGAAAGTAAGTAATTTATTAGCTGATTCTCGTCAACAAAAATCGGGTTTATACTTTTTGATTTTGAGGTTTTTTAATTTAATCCGAAAAAAATCCGGTTTATCTAACCGATGTTTTGTGCTAAGGGACAAGCTATGAGTATCTTCCCGAAGGATTACGCCAAAATGCTCTTACCCTAGAAGGCTAGTGCTAGACTCGCAAAAGCTTTATACACATTGTAAAAAATACTTAATCAACCCGCACAAGCGGGTTTTATTTTGCAATACAATAATATATCCAAATAGCTATTTAACTATAAAAAAGTATTGCAAAAAATTTACAAATAGTGAGCCAGTACTTTTAGATGAAGTCAACAATTACGAAGAAATATTTCGTTTTTTATATCGATTTGTGTCAGATAGGGGATAAAATGCCTACTGGGCAAGCGTTTTCTGATAAAAAACAGATATTGCCTAAAAGATCACAAGTTACCTGTGGCTGATGATGCCGCTAGGAACTTCCTTCAGAGAACACGCATCAAAGGAGCCGAAGAAGCATGTTCACACACGTCAAGTCCACCATTAGACACATTGCGCCTGATAACTTACGCGGACGTAGTTTAATCAAGGTGGTCTATGTCGTGCTTGAGTCCCAGTACCAGAGTGCATTGTCGCAAGCGGTTCGCACGATTAACGCGAACAATCCTAACTTGGCGATTGAAATCAGCGGGTACTTGATTGAGGAACTCCGCGACCCAGAGAATTACGAAGAGTTCAAACGAGAAATTGAGAGTGCGAATATCTTCATTGCTTCCCTCATTTTCATCGAAGACTTAGCACAGAAAGTAGTAGCAGCAGTAGAACCACACCGCGATCGCTTGGATGTTTCCGTTGTCTTTCCCTCGATGCCAGAAGTCATGCGCCTGAGTAAAATGGGCAGCTTTTCTCTAGCACAGTTGGGTCAGTCAAAAAGTGCGATCGCCCAATTCATGCGGAAACGCAAAGAAAAATCCGGTGCGGGATTCCAAGATGGGATGCTGAAGCTTTTGCGAACCCTGCCGCAAGTGCTGAAGTTTTTACCGATGGACAAGGCACAGGATGCCCGAAATTTCATGCTCAGTTTTCAGTATTGGCTAGGTGGTTCTCCCGAAAATCTGGAAAACTTCTTACTGATGCTAGCTGATAAATATGTATTTAAAGGTTTAGACAAACAAAATTTTGCACCTTCTACATACGAACAGCCCGTGGTTTATCCCGATTTAGGGATTTGGCATCCTTTGGCTCCCAGTATGTTTGAAGATGTCAGAGAGTACCTGAATTGGTATACAGCTCGTAAGGATATTTCTAACGATCTCAAAGATCCCCTAGCTCCTTGTGTCGGGTTAGTATTGCAACGCACTCACCTAGTTACAGGGGATGATGCCCATTATGTAGCGATGGTGCAGGAGTTGGAAGCACTAGGCGCACGGGTACTACCTGTGTTTGCTGGTGGTTTGGATTTCTCCAAGCCTGTGGATGCATACTTTTATGAACCGACTACTAATATACAGTTGGTAGATGCAGTGATATCGCTGACTGGTTTTGCTTTAGTGGGTGGCCCAGCTAGACAAGATCATCCCAAGGCAATTGAGTCACTCAAACGCTTAAACCGTCCTTACATGGTGGCGTTACCCTTGGTATTCCAAACCACAGAAGAGTGGATGGATAGCGATTTAGGGTTACATCCCATTCAAGTAGCTTTGCAAATTGCAATTCCTGAATTGGATGGCGCAATTGAGCCGATTATATTATCGGGTAGAGATGGGACCACAGGCAAAGCGATCGCCCTGCGCGATCGGGTTGAAGCGGTAGCCGAACGCGCCTTAAAATGGGCAAACCTTCGCCGCAAGCCGAAGTTGGATAAAAAAGTCGCCATCACCGTTTTCAGTTTTCCGCCAGATAAAGGCAACGTCGGAACCGCCGCTTACTTGGATGTATTCGGTTCCATCTACGAGGTGATGAAAGCCCTTAAAAATAACGGCTACGACTTACCCCAATTGCCAGAATCCGCCGAAGCGCTGATGCAAGAAGTCATTCACGACGCACAGGCTCAGTACAGCAGCCCTGAACTCAACATTGCCTATAAAATGTCGGTTCCTGAGTATGAGGCGCTGACCCCTTACTCTCAACGCCTAGAAGAAAACTGGGGCCCACCTCCCGGACATCTCAACAGCGATGGGCAAAACCTGCTGATTTATGGTAGGCAATTCGGTAACGTCTTCATCGGTGTACAACCGACATTTGGTTACGAAGGCGACCCGATGCGGTTGTTGTTCTCTCGTTCAGCGAGTCCTCACCACGGTTTTGCTGCCTACTACACTTACCTAGAGCAAGTTTGGAAAGCTGACGCTGTACTGCACTTTGGTACTCACGGTTCCTTGGAATTCATGCCGGGTAAACAGATGGGGATGTCTGGTGATTGTTATCCAGATAACTTGATTGGCTCAATTCCCAATCTGTATTACTACGCAGCTAATAATCCGAGTGAAGCGACAATTGCCAAACGTCGGAGTTATGCCGAAACAATTTCTTACTTGACACCTCCAGCAGAAAATGCTGGTTTGTATAAAGGTTTAAAAGAACTCAGCGAGTTAATTGCTTCTTACCAAACCTTAAAAGATAGTGGACGCGGCATTCCCATTGTCAACAGCATCATGGATAAATGCCGGATCGTGAATCTGGATAAGGATATCAATCTGCCAGAAACCGATGCCAGAGACATGAGTGCCGACGATCGCGATAATATTGTTGGCAACGTCTACCGCAAGTTGATGGAAATCGAGTCTCGGTTGTTGCCTTGTGGGTTGCACGTCATTGGGAAACCGCCAAGTTCAGAAGAAGCGATCGCAACTCTCGTCAACATTGCCAGTCTAGATCGTCAGGAAGAAGAACTTCAAGGCTTACCGGGAATTATCGCTAACAGCATTGGGCGTAACATTGACGATATTTACCAAAATAATGACAGAGGCATTTTAGAAGATGTCCAGTTATTGCAAGATATCACCTTGGCAACCCGTGCAGCAGTTACTGCCCTTGTGCAAGAGCAAATCGACGCGGAAGGGCGAGTTTCTCTGGTTTCCCGGTTGAATTTCTTCAACATGGGTAAAAAGGAACCTTGGGTAGAAGCATTGCATAGAGCAGGTTATCCCAAAGTCGATGGTACAGCCCTCAAACCCCTATTTGAGTATTTGGAATTCTGTCTGCAACAAGTTTGTGCCGACAACGAACTCGGAGCATTACTCAGAGGCTTGGAAGGCGAGTACATCCTACCCGGTCCTGGTGGCGATCCCATCCGCAACCCGGATGTATTGCCCACGGGTAAGAATATGCATGCACTCGATCCGCAATCCATCCCAACAACAGCAGCAGTCCAATCAGCCAAAATCGTCGTAGACAGGCTTTTGATCCGTAACAAGGCAGAAAACGAAGGAAAATGGCCAGAAACCATCGCCTGCGTCCTTTGGGGAACCGATAACATCAAAACTTACGGTGAATCCCTAGCGCAAATTATGTGGATGGTGGGTGTGCGTCCAATTCCCGATGCCTTGGGACGGGTGAACAAGTTGGAATTGATATCTCTAGAAGAGTTGGGACGACCCAGAATTGATGTAGTAATCAACTGTTCTGGTGTATTCCGTGACTTGTTCATCAACCAAATGAACCTCCTAGACCAAGGTGTGAAGATGGCAGCTGAGGCAGATGAACCCTTAGAAATGAATTTTGTTCGCAAACACGCTTTGCAACAAGCCCAAGAGATGGGGATTAATCTGCGTCAAGCAGCGACACGCGTTTTCTCCAACGCTTCTGGTTCGTATTCGTCAAATATCAACTTGGCGGTAGAAAACAGCACTTGGGATAGCGAAGCCGAGTTGCAGGAAATGTATCTCAACCGGAAATCTTTCTCCTTCAATTCCGATAACCCCGGAATCATGGACGAATCCCGGCAGATTTTTGAAAGTACATTAAAAACTGCTGATGCAACTTTCCAAAATCTCGATTCTTCTGAGATTAGCTTAACGGATGTTTCTCATTACTTTGATTCAGATCCCACTAAGCTGGTGGCAAATCTGCGAGGTGATGGTAAAAAACCAGCATCTTATATTGCAGATACAACCACAGCTAACGCCCAAGTACGGACATTATCAGAAACCGTGCGTTTAGATGCTCGTACTAAATTATTAAATCCTAAGTGGTATGAGGGAATGCTAAATCATGGTTACGAAGGTGTGCGCGAACTCTCCAAGCGATTGGTAAATACAATGGGTTGGAGTGCAACAGCTGGCGCTGTGGATAACTGGATTTATGAGGATACTAACGAAACCTTCATCAAAGATGAAGAAATGCAAAAACGATTGATGAACCTTAATCCCCATTCTTTCCGCAAGGTTGTATCAACTTTGTTGGAAGTGAATGGACGCGGTTATTGGGAGACTAGCGAGGATAATTTAGATCGTCTGCGCGAGTTGTACCAAGAAGTTGAAGACCGGATTGAAGGGATAGAGTAGGATTATATGGGCAGGCATAAAGCCTGCCTTAACAATGAGATGAGGTTAAAAAATGAAATATAAATGATTCAAACATTTCAAAATAAAGCATTAGAAAATTTGTTTAGAGAAAATTTTAATAAAGGAGTTTCTGCAAACTTAGAAAAGAAAATTAGAATCAGACTTGAAGTTATAGACTCAGCGTTAATTGTAGAAGATATTAGATTACCGGGTTATGATTTGCATGAATTAAAAGGAGACAGGAAAGGAACTTGGTCAATAAAGGTATCAGCAAACTGGCGTATAACTTTTAAATTTGAAGATGGTGATGCTTATAATGTCAATCTTGAAAATTATCATTAACTTCTGTGTTAATATGATATTAATTGGCTAGATAATGCTAAATAAGTTAACCCAATTATTAAGTAAGAAGTATTAATTATGGATAATTGGCAAGATATTACTGATGATAGATTAGTAAGACCAATACATCCTGGCGAAGTAATTGCAGATATTTTAGATGATTTAGATATTAATATCGCAAATTTTGCAGAAATTTTAGGAGTATCTAATCAAACAATTCAGGAAGTTATTAATGGTCAAAGCTCAATTACAGTAGATATAGCAATACGTCTTGGTAAAGCTTTAGGAAATGGCCCAAGACTTTGGCTTAATCTTCAGCAAAAAGTTGATCTTTGGGATGCTTTGCAAAGCCATAAAGAAGAATATGAGCAAGTTATGACATTGGTTTAGAAGAAATTGTGAAGAATTATTTTTTGAATAATTGAAATTTACAGCAATTTTCAGGTAAAGGAACCAAATTTTTAAATCTCACGTATTCGCCGTTAGGCGTTCCCGCAGGGTAGGCGCAAAGAAAGAAAGAGATTCATCTAAAACTCTGATAAAATAAATTTTTCAGTCTCAATATGTTGTCAAAAATCAAATTATTCTTCTGCCTTCTATTCAAGCAGTGGTTAAAGTTCAGCAAATTGAATTTATTGTTTTTAACAATGAAAGGGAGGAAATTACTTTATGGATAAATTAATAGGATATCGAGAGTTAATTAAACAGGTGCTAACTGAATATGATAATTTATCTCGTCAATCACCTGATAAAATTGCTGAAAATTGTTTAGTCTTTGATGAAAATCACGATCATTATCTCTGGTTAACTGTAGATTGGCAAGGTAGCAAAAGACTTAAATATACTCATGTTCATATTCGTATTAAGAATGAAAAAATTTTCATAGAAGAAGACTGGACAGAAGAAGGAATAGCGACTGAATTAATGAAGTTAGGTGTAAATAGCAGCGATATCGTGTTAGCTTTTCAGCCTCCAGATGTGAGAAAATTTACAGAATTTGCAACAGCTTAGTAAATTATTGTTCTACCCAGGCGATCGCTTTGTTTTTGAGGTTTTCTGTAAAGCGATCGCACTGTTGAGCAGCAAAACATATACAGCGTTCAATTGGATGGACAAAATCTTGTCCGCTATATTTAAGGTGTACCAGTTACTTCCTCACTCCAAATTAATCAGTATGGATATCACAGCTACTTTGAACGAAATCGCAACTCTCAGTGTTGAAGATAGAATCCGTATTGTACAGGCAATTTGGGATACTATCGCTGTGGAGCAAGTTTACCCTGATTTAACCGATGCACAAAAGCAAGAGATTGATCGTCGAACTTCTGACTATAATTCAAATCCAAATAATGTGCTGGCAAAAGCATAAATGCTTGGATGGATGAAATATTAACTGGTGCTGCGGATAAAGTAATCAATACTTAGAGTCAACCATTCCAAATATATTTTTTGCTAAAGTGCATTCGCCTTTGGCATGTTTATGAGAATATTCAAGTTGAAATTTGTCTATGGATGCGTTAACTATCAACTTTGCTCCTGTTCTTAAAATAACAGATGAGCAATTCTTCCAGTTATGTCAGATAAATGAATTAATCAGATTTGAGCGTAATGCTGATGGCACATTGCTACTAATGCCTCTAGTCGGAGGTTTAACCAGCAACCGGAATGCTAACTTAACTGCTCAACTTGGAGTGTGGAATCGTGATGAGTCACTAGGTATAGCTTTTGGTTCTTCGGTTGGGTTTATTTTACCAAATGGGGCAGTTCGTTCTCCTAACGCATCTTGGTTAAGACGTGACAGATGGGATTCTCTCACACAAAAGCAAAAAGAGGGATTTCCACCTGTATGTCCTGATTTTGTAGTAAAGTTGCTTTCTCATACTGATTGTTTAAAAAGGCTACAAAATAATATGCAAGAGTACCGAGAGAACGGTACAAAATTAGGTTGGTTAATTGATTTAGAAACTCGGCAAGTAGAAATTTATCGCTCCGGTAGAGATGTTAAACTACTCCAATCTCCTGCTAGTTTATTAGGAGAAGATATACTACCTGGATTTGTGCTTAATTTTGAAGATATCTGGTGAATTTTAAAATACAAAGTGCGATGTCTACGACGGGCTATTCGGCGTCGCAACATACAAAAAGACTCAAACTATCACTCTATCCAACACTAACACTGATAACTCTGGTAAAGACGGCAACCGCGCATCATTTGTCAAGAAAAATGATGCACCTCCACGAATAGCAGTAGCCATCTGAATCGCATCTGGGGTTCTTAAGTTATAATCTGCCCTTAATTGTGACGCATTTTCAGCGATGTCGAGAAAAACTTCGATAGCTGTTAAACCTTGGGAATTAAATAAAATTTCACGATATTGTTGAGCTAATGCTGTGTTTCCTTGTCGCAAGGGATAGACTAACACTTCCGTGATAGTCAAAACTGATGTTATAACACCAAACTCACTACGAAACATCGCTTTAAAAAAAGCATCTGTAACATCCAAATAATTAGGATTTTCTTCAATAAAGTAAATCAGTGGAGCAGTATCCAAACCGACAATTTGCCCCTGTAGCTGGACTAGCCATTCCATGAATCACGTTCCTGATTAACGTATTCTTGAGCATCAACGCCATTCCAGATTTCTTTACCTAACCCACGTAATTCGAGGATACTACGCTTTGGCTTAGGTATCATCGTCATCTGTTGATGAATTAAGCTTGACAAGTCTTCAATTAAGCGTATTTGCTCTTCAGGAGTTAGGCTTTGAGCTTGCAGTAGTACTTCTTGATAATTAGACATAAAATTTATATTTCCGCTTCTCTGGATTCTAAGTCAAATATACACAGACAGACTGCATTTCTTTATTTTACAAATAAACATAGACAGGCTTGATATCTGCTTGTTTATCAGAATAACTATTGCGATCGCACATTCTTCCATACAGGCACTTTATTTTTGAGGTTTTCTGTAAAGCGACGCCGATAGCGAGTCTTCTCCCTTGGCGTTAGCCTCTCCCTTTGGGAGAAGGGGAGACGCTTTAGCGCAACGAGCGTCATAGCCCGTCCTAGACATCGCTTTTGGAAATGTGGAGAGGTGCGTTAGCGTAGCTCACCGTAGGTATCGCCAAGTAGAGATTTATCAGCAAGACCAAGAGGTTGAAGTGTTGGAATCGCCTGTTACTTTGTCACGATAAGATGTTTTACAGGGGTTTATTTTAAGCCTTGAGGCGATTTGGTAACTGAATAACCAATGTATTACAAACCAATAAAAGTAATTAATAAAACAGTATAAGTATTACACTCAAAGCGATAAATATAATGTATGAGGACTTTAAATACAAAAAGACCAGCCTCCCACAGCTGGTCTAAAAAATGTTTTTGCGTTGTCTTCTCAAGAGAGTTAAAACCCAATTGCGCGTTCCCAAAATGCAACGGGCAACTTTTCTTAACAATATTGTAACAGCCAACACAGATTTTTCCAGAATATTCATCAAAAAAAGATATGGGCAAAGCTTAAAAGCCTCTATCTAGCAGGAGAATTCAGCAGATTGCAAGGTATAGATGCCAGAGGTAAAGGCAGACAAGGGAGGAAATTTTACCTTGTCTCCTTTATTCTTCTTATCCCCGCATCAGTCTTAAGCGATCAATTTCAACTTGACAAGCTACTGATGCTGGGAGCGATTTCTGCATCTGTTGATGTTTCGCCCACGCGGAGGATTTTAGCCCCTAATTGCTGCAACTTCACATCAAGTCGATCGTAGCCGCGATCGAGGTGCTGTAAACCCTGAATTGTAGTTTGTCCTTCTGCCGCTAGTCCGGCGATGACTAACGCTGCCGATGCTCGTAAGTCTGTACCTAATACTGGTGCGCCAGATAATTTTGGTACTCCCCGAACGAAAGCAGCATTGCCTTTGACACGAATATCTGCCCCCAAGCGATTCAACTCTGAGGCATGACGCAAGCGATTTTCAAAAACGGATTCGTTAATTACGCTGTCGCCTTCTGCGACTGCCAGCAAAGCCATGAATGGCGCTTGCATATCTGTGGGAAAACCTGGATGGTATTGAGTTTCAATATCCGTTGCCTTAAGGGTTTCCGCTGGCAGAATGTGTAAGTGGTCAGGCTTTTCATCAATTATTGTCACTCCAATATCCCGCAGCTTGGCAATTACTGGGATGAGATGTTCTGGAGCCACTGGCGAGAGGATAAGTTCTGAGCGGGTAATTGCTGCTGCCAGCAAAAACGTTCCAGCCTCAATGCGATCGGGAATAATGCTGTAGTCAACAGAATGCAACTTGGGGACTCCTTCGATAATAATTCTGCTAGTCCCCGCGCCCTGAATCTTCGCTCCCATCGCGTTACAGAAGTTAGCTAGATCGACTACTTCCGGTTCTCTGGCAGCATTTTCGATGATTGTTTCGCCCTCTGCTAGGGTAGCCGCCATCATCAAGTTTTCTGTCGCTCCAACGCTGGCAATGTCTAAGTAAATCTTCGCACCTTTTAATCTCCGGCTGCTGCCAGGGACGTAGGCATTACAAATGCCATGCTCAATTTGT